>JAUWGN010000056.1 GCA_030606385.1 Dehalococcoidia bacterium | reverse complement strand
AAGGACTTTGCTCAAAGGGGTATATCTCACCACAATGTCCTCACCATAGCTCTAACCTTGGCCGCAGCTATTCCCTTGGCAATTTTTGAGTTCTCCCAAGCACCACATACGCCATTGGAGGTTGCCCCCACCCTCTATATTGACCATCTATCTGTAATCATGTGCCTTATCATTTCTATTACAGGCTCGCTTATCACCGTTTATGCCATAAGATACATGAAAGACCATGAAGAGCATCGTATGCACCTCGGCGAGCTTAAGGAGACAGCTCAGCCCAGGTTCTTCTTCTTTATGCTTATCTTCCTTGGAGCTATGAACGGTTTGGTCTTTGCCAACAATTTACTCTGGCTGGCATTCTTCTGGGAAGTGACCACACTGGCCTGCTACGCCTTGATTCGCCATGATGAAGTCCCACTGCACATAGATAACGCCTTTCGTGCCTTATGGATGTGTCTCATTGGTAGCGTTGGCTTCGGTCTGGCTATCACTTTCTTCTGGAATAGCCCGCTTAATACTATTTCACTGGCGACTATTATCGATAGTGGCGCTTTAGCCTACCCCGTTCTTCTTTTGCCTATTGCCCTACTTTGTATAGCTGGCTTTATCAAGTCAGCGCAGATCCCCGTTCAGAGCTGGTTGCTTGGAGCTATGGTTGCCCCCACACCAGTTTCCGCCTTACTGCATTCCAGCACTATGGTTAACGCTGGGGTCTATCTTGTGCTACGGTTTGCTCCCGCATTTCAGGGCACTAATCTTTCCACGCTTATAGCCATCTATGGCGCCTTGGTTTTCCTAGTTACCGCTATACTGGCTATAAGCCAGAGTGAGTCGAAAAAGGTCCTGGCTTATTCCACGATTGGCAATCTAGGACTTATCATACTTTGTGCTGGCATAAATACCCCGCTGGCCATAGCTTGCGGCATAATGCTCCTTATCTTCCATTCCATATCCAAGGGACTTCTCTTTTTATGCATTGGTGTTATCGACCACCATGTTTGGAGTCGGAATATAGAAGATATGGAGGGAGCAGCCAGGAGGTTGCCTCTTCTGGCCGGCATAACCATCGCCGCAATGCTTTCCATGCTGGTAGCTCCCTTTGGTGTCCTTATAACCAAGTGGGGAGCTATGCAGGCAGTTACTGGCATCGGGATATGGTCAACTCTTGTGCTCCTACTGCTCATGCTTGGTTGCGGAGCCACCACCATTTTTTGGGCCAAGTGGATTGGTCGCCTCTTATGCCACTGCCCTGTGCCTGGAGAAGCCAAGAGGGAGCCCATCGTTCCGCTTTATCATGGTATCTTGTTCATATTAATTGGCTGTGCTGTGGTATTCAGCATATCAATTGCTCCGGTATATAGTGGTATCATAGCACCAAGCTTAACTGAAATGGGCTACCGTGTGGCTGAAGCTTTTACCACCAGTGCCTGGGTCTTGACATCCCCCATGGGTATTTTTGCTGCCTGGCCAATTTTCGTAATAATCGCTCTGGCTTTCTTAATTCCTGCCATTAGAATCAGAACGAAGCCAGAGGAAAGTTGCGCCGCCTATATGTGCGGGGAGAATGCAGAAATAGGGGTAGATGAATTTGTCGCTGTAGCTGATGAAAGGACACCGCTTAGGACCGGCGGATTCTATATTGAAAATACGTTGGGAGAAGGCAATCTTAATAGGTTTATCGTGCCTACAGGCATTATTTTACTTATTATTCTATTGGTTTTGGCAGTGATATGAGCACAGGTTGGTTAATTGGCAGTGCTGTAATTGCAGTTATAGTGGCCCCCTTGATAGGGGGGTTGCTCAGGGGCATTGACCGCAAGTTGACTGCCCATATGCAAGGAAGGATTGGGCCGCCGATAATGCAGCCCTTCTATGACGTAATCAAGCTTTTTGGCAAGGAACGATGTGTTGCCGGTAAGGCTCAGCTTGTTTTCGGCTATGCCTATCTCACCTTGATCGTCACTGCTGTAGTATTTTTCGCCCTGAGGCAGGATCTGCTGGTAGTGCTCTTCATCCTGTTTTTGGGCTGCATTTTTCTTGCCATCGGGGCTTTAAGCGTAAAGTCGCCTTATAGCCAGCTCGGAGGTCACCGAGAACTGTTACAGTTTCTGGCTTACGAGCCAATTTTGCTTCTGGCAGTAGTACCCATAGCCTTAAAGTTACAATCCTTTCGGATTGCCACTATATTTGAATCTGGACAACCACTTCTTCCCCATTTGTGGCTAAGTTTCATTGCCCTGCTTATTGTTTTGGCTATAGTTATGAGGAAATCTCCTTTTGACATCTCTAGCTCGGAGCATGCCCATCAGGAGCTGGTTAGAGGGTTGGTTACGGAATACGCAGGCCCTTATCTGGCCCTGATAGAGATTGCGCATTGGTACGAGATGGTCTTACTCCTATCTATCCTGGGGCTTTTCTGGGTGGTAGGTAGCTTGTGGTGGCTATCCATCATAATAGCTTTAGGGAGCTGGTTCATCATACTAATTGTAGACAATATCAGTGCTCGTCTCACCTGGTCCTGGATGCTGAGATTTACCTGGGTCGCAGGTATAAGTCTAATAGGTTCAAATATATTATTTATTAACTTAGGCTGGATGTGAAAATGGGAATTCTAAGCACGTCACGAATGAAATCACCCTGGCTGCTACATTTTGATTGCGGTAGCTGCAATGGCTGCGACATAGAGATACTTGCCGCCCTTACTCCCCTTTACGATATAGAAAGGTTTGGCATTGTCAATATGGGCAATCCCAAACATGCTGACGTGCTTCTGGTCACGGGTCCTGCAAACCACCGCAATTATAGAGTACTGCGTAATCTCTACCAGCAGATGCGTGATCCCAAGGGGGTAATAGTGGTGGGAACTTGTGGCTGCACCGGCGGTGTATTCCATAACTGTCCCAATGTTCTGGGTGGCATAGACAAAGTCATACCCGTAGATGTCTATGTTCCCGGTTGCGCTGCCAGGCCTGAAGCCATCATTGATGCAGTAGTATTAGCGCTAGGGAAGCTTAAAGCATATGGAAAATGAAATTTTAGTAGAAAAGGCTGATTTTATTCCAGCAGTGCAGAAAATGCTGGCTGAAAAAGCCAGGTTTGGCACCACCAGTTGCGTTGACCTGGGGGATAAATTTGAACTTATTTACCACTTTGAGCCTCAGGAAAGCCCAGAGCCTTTAACACACATCAGAGTCAAGATCGCTAAAGAAGAGACTCTGCCCAGCATATCCAGTATGTACCTTTGTGCTGCCTTGATTGAAAATGAAATACAGGAGAACTTTAATGTCCAGATAAGCGGCATCGCTCTGGATTACCAAAAGAGATTTCTCCGCTCCAAGGAAAGTCCTGAGTCTGCTCTTCTTAAGCCTGTTCCCTATGCACCCAAACCACCAGCGCGCCTTCCGGTTAGATGCGGCGAGGCTTGTCCTGCTGGTATTGATATTCCACGCTATGTCCGACTCATCGGCGAAGGAAAATTCGCCGAGTCATTAGCAACGATAAAGCAATCCATGCCATTCCCGGGAATATTAGGGAGGGTATGTTTTGCCCCTTGTGAAGATAACTGTCGCCAGGCTAAGCAAGAAGAGCCTATTGCCATTAGAATGCTGAAGAGGTTCGCTTATGACCATGCAAGTTATGGAGAAAAGGCAACTGCCAAACAAACAGGCAAGCGTGTCGCTATTATTGGCTCTGGCCCGGCAGGACTTGCTGCAGCTTACTACCTTGCCAAGATGGGGCATGGAGTTACCATATTCGAATCCCTACCACAAGCTGGAGGGATGATGCGTGTAGGAATCCCATCATATCGGCTCCCCAGAAAGATTTTAGATGACGAAATCAACATGGTTAAGAATTTGGGCGTGGAAATAAAGACTAATACCAAAGTGGAGTCTTTAGACACCCTATTCAAGGATGGTTACCAGGCAGTTCTTGTTGCCACAGGTGCTCACCAGGGAATGAAGCTGGGAGTTGAGGGGGAAGAGCATCCGAAAGTAATGGAATGCATTGATTTCCTGAGAGACGTGGCTTTCGGCAAGATGGTTAAATTAGGTGACCGGGTGATGGTGATCGGTGGCGGTAATGCCGCCATCGATTCTGCCCGCACTGCTCTGCGTTTAGGCTCTAAAGAGGTTACCATATTGTATCGCCGTACCAGAGCTGAGATGCCCGCTGATGCCGAGGAAGTGGAGGAAGCAATCAAGGAAGGGGTGAAGATAGAATTTCTGGCGGCACCGAAGAAAATATTCAGCGAGAATGGTGCAGTCACATTGGAAAATATTCGTATGAAGCTTGGAGCCCCAGACGCCAGCGGTAGGCCTCGACCTGAGCCGATAGAGGGTAGCGAGTTCAAGGTAGGTGTCGATTCAATTATCGCTGCTATTGGGCAGACGCCCGCCGTCCCCGAGCAGTTTAATATTGAAATTGGGAGATTTGGAAATGTCATAGTGGCAGAGGGGGACACTTTCGCTACCTCCAAAGAAGGCAGCTTCGCTGCTGGAGATGCAGTTACTGGACCAGCCTCCGTAGTGGAAGCAGTTGGAGCTGCGAAGAAGGCAGCTATATCCATAGATAAATACCTGGGTGGCAAAGGTGTTTTGCCCGTGGAGGAAATAAAGGTAAAGGAACCTACTTCTCGCCATACTTTCCTGGAAAGATGGCAAGAGAAAAGAGAGGTAGAAGTTTCAATAGTAGATGGAAGTGTGACAGTCTCCGTAGAGAAAAAACGCGCTGAGATGCCTTGTCTCCCCCTTGAGGAGAGACTAGGGAAATTTGATGAAGTGGAGCTTGGATTAACCGAGGAAATGGCTATAGCCGAGGGCCAGCGATGCTGGCGATGCGATTTGGAGCAATGAAATGGCAAGAACAGTAATTCCTTTTGGACCCCAGCACCCAGTGCTTCCCGAGCCTATCCAGCTTAAACTGGAGTTGGAGGATGAAACAGTGGTGGGTGTAATGCCCATAATTGGTTATATCCATCGCGGCATTGAAAAGGCTGCTGAGCTTAATGACTTTCGCCAAAATGTGTTCATTTGCGAGAGAATATGTGGTATTTGCAGCTTTATCCATGCCCTAACTTACTGTGAGGGGGCTGAAGCTATGACAAGTGTGGAAGTACCTCCGAGAGCTAGGTTCCTTCGTGTTTTCTGGAGTGAACTCTCCAGGACACACAGCCACCTCCTGTGGCTGGGGCTTCTCGCTGACAGTATGGGTTTTGAAAGTCTGTTCATGCAAATTTGGCGAGCCAGGGAGATGATTTTGGATATCTCCGAGATGACCGCTGGACATAGAATAATTCAGTCCACCTGCATTATTGGTGGAGTGAGAAGAGATATAGATAAAGAGATGGCTAAAGAAGTAGACAAAAGGCTTCTTGCTTTCAAGGAGATGCTGGACAGCACTATTGCGCCTGTATTACTCCGTGATCCGACTATCAAGCGTCGTGCTGTGGGTAAAGGGATGTTATCTAAAGAACAAGCTGAGCTCCTGGGAGCAGTCGGTCCTACTTCCCGGGGTAGTGGTGTTGCTATAGACATAAGACAAACGGGTTATGCTGCTTATAAAGAAGTGGGCTTTGAGCCGGTGGTGGAAACTGCTGGAGATAGCTATGCCCGGACTTTAGTCAGGGCTAGAGAAGTCTATCAGTGTGTCGAGCTTATGCGTAAAGCCCTATCAATGATGCCAGAGGGCGAGATACTGGTCAGAGTTGATGGCTATCCCGAAGGCGAAGCAATGTCCAGAACCGAGCAACCCAGGGGGGAACTTATTTACTATTTTAGAGGTAACGGGACAAACAATCTGGAGAGACTGAAAATAAGGACGCCAACCTTTGCCAACATACCTACTTTGTTAGTGATGTTGCCTGGCTGTGAGATGGCTGATGTTCCTGTGATTACTTTATCCATAGACCCCTGTATTGCTTGCACTGAGAGGTGATAGATATGCCGTGGATGTTTCCGACAATCTGGAAGAATCTGTTCTCTAGGCCAGTTACCAGACGCTATCCTTTCAAAGATATAAGGGAACCTTTCCCTGGCTACAGAGGCAAGATTTATTTTGACACCAACAAATGTGATTTGTGCGGTGATTGTGCCAGAGTATGTCCTGCTGAAGCCATAGAAGTTGATTCAGAGAATAAACAAATAAAGTATTATCCTTTCAGATGCATCTATTGCGGTACATGCGTGGAAACGTGCCTTCAAGGTGCTATAACTCAGGATGAGCACTATAGCCCTCCTAACACCGAAAAAATAGAAGAACTCTACAAGATAGAAGCCTAAACCCCATACGCGTTGCGCTAGCAACATAGTAAAACGTCCCCGGGTATTCAATATCGGTGAACTGCTAAACTTATTCTATTGCTGAAGAGCAATCTTTCGCTTCGAATTACCTCTTCCCTGGGATGACATCAATCCGTTTAGCACCCAGGAGCACCAGCTTTCTATCCCGGCACCAGTCTTACAGGAAAGCTCAAAGAGTTTGACTTTTGGATTCAGTCCTTCGATAGCACGGCGAAAAACAGCAATATCGAAGTCAACGTAGGGTAAAAGGTCAGCTTTATTTATCACCACTGCATCAGCATCAGCGAATATCATAGGGTATTTAATGGGCTTATCATCCCCTTCAGGAAGGCTGGAAACCACCACCCTTTTATGCTCTCCCAGAACAAACTCAGAAGGGCAGATAAGATTGCCCACATTCTCAATAAGGAGCAAATCTATGTCTTCCAGGGGCAATTTCTTCAAGGCAAGGTCGAGCATGCTTGCAATTAGGCTACAACTCTCAGGCATATTTCTTGTGTTTATCTGGACCACTTCT
>JAUWGN010000125.1 GCA_030606385.1 Dehalococcoidia bacterium | reverse complement strand
ATCCATTATGTGTTGAAAGAAGCTCCTTGCCGAGTCTTATTATATAGAGACTCCATTTCTTGAAGTTGAACAGTGAACGTAATTATTATGGGCTGTGGACGTGTAGGGGCTGAATTGGCTCATTTACTCGATGTTGAGGGGCATAAAGTAACCGTTATCGATGTAGATAATGCTAGTTTTGACAGATTACCGCCTGATTTCAGTGGTATGGCCTTTTTGGGAGACGCCGCTGATGAAGAGGTACTTACGAAAGCGGGTATGGAGCAAGCTGATGCCTTTGTAGCAGTGACCCGCGATGATGAACTGAATGCTATGGCAGCTCAAATCGCCAAGCAAATATTCGATGTTCCCAGGGTGTTATGTCGAATCTATGACCCGCTGCGAGAGGACTTTTACAGCGGGCTAGGTGTTGAGGCTATCAGCCCCACAAGAGTATTTGTTCGCCTGTTAAAAGAAAGGCTGGAAGGGTAACTGGGGAGATGTACGTTATAGTCGTTGGTGGTGGGGACGTGGGGCATTATCTGGGTAAACAATTGCTTGACGAGGGGCATGAAGTATTGGTGATTGAGAAAGATGCCAGGAAGTGTGAGCACATAGAGGAGGAACTTGGTGACATATGCCTGTGTGGTGAGGCTTCTGAGATAGCCATTTTGGATAAGGGAGGGATAAGTAGAGCAGACATGGTTATCGCCGTCACTGGTGAAGATGAGGATAACCTGGCGGCGTGTCAGATAGCTAAGGAAAAGTTTAATGTTCCTCGAGTTATCGCTAGAATCAACGTTCCCAGGAATGAGAAGATATTTGCTAAATTAGGAATAGAATGCGTCGTAGACGCCGTGTACCTGGTTTCGGAGCATATTAAAGCGGAAACCATGCTCTTTCCTTTGACTCGCTTATTTACCATTAGAGACAAGGGATTGGAAATTGTGCTTGTGAGGGTGGGAAAGAATTCGCCAGTAGTGGGAAAGCCAATTGGGGAGCTATCATTGCCATTGGGCTCTGTTATATCCGCGGTCATTTCCCATGGAGAGGAATCTCAGGTACCAACTGTGAACACTGTCCTGAGGGAGGGTGATGAACTCATCTGCTTGGTTCCCACTGAGAATATAAGCTTGTTTCAAGCTATATTTAAGGGGAGTTAATCACGATGCCTGAGGTCGCATTTCAAGGGGAAAGAGGCGCTTTTAGCGAAGACGCCGTGGTAAAGTTCTTCGGGGAGGATATCCCTCTTTTATCTTGTGCGCGACTTAGGGATGTTTTCCAGGCGGTGTTGGAAGATAGGGCTAACTTTGGGGTAGTACCAGTGGAAAATTCGCAAGCAGGCAGCATCAACGAAACCTATGACTTGCTTCTAGAATACCCCCTTAATATATTTGCTGAAATTATCCTCAGGATAAGCCACTGTTTAATGGCTTTACCTGGCGAAAGTCTAAGTAGCATAAACACGATTTATTCGCATCCTCAAGCCCTGGCTCAGTGTGAACAATTTTTAAGAAAACTCGGGCTCAACATAATACCTAGCTACGACACTGCGGGCAGTGCCAAGATGATAAAAGAAAGCGCATTGAGGGGGTGTGCTGCTGTGGCTAGCGAAAGGGCTGCTGATATTTATGGTTTACAGATTTTAGCTCCTGGAATAGAGGACAACAGGGATAACTATACTAAATTTTTCGCCATTTCCAAGCAAGAAGCCAGGCCAGGACAGAAGAACAAGACCTCTCTGGTCTTCGGCACCAAGAACATGCCTGGTGCACTCTACTCTGTGTTGGGGATCTTTGCCACCAGGAATATAAACCTGACGAAATTAGAATCAAGGCCAAGCAAAAACAAGGCTTGGGAATACATATTCTACGCTGATTTTGAAAGTCGCTTGGGTAGCAAGGTGTATCAGGAAGCGCTGGGGGAACTGACCCGGGAAGCCGCTTTTGTTAAGATACTGGGTTCTTATCCTCAATGGGAACAACAATCAGGCTAACTTTGCCTTTAGCTTCCGATAAGTATCAGCCAACGCCTCTGAGATAACCCTGGTGTCACTTAATACCGGCATAAAATTAACATCGCCTTCCCACCGAGGCACTATATGGGTATGGAGATGCCCTTCGATGCCAGCCCCGGCAACCCTACCCAGATTTAGCCCAATATTGAAACCCGCTGGCTTCAATACCTCTGTTAGAAGTTCAATGCTTTTCTTGATAATAATGAAGTGCTCCTTTGCTTCATCGTCGGTCAAATTTTGAAGGTTTGCCACATGTCGGTAAGGTGCGACCATCACATGCCCCGGGTTATAGGGAAAGGCATTTAGCATCATGAAATTTCTCTGTCCCCGGTAGAGGATGAAATTCGCTTCATCATTATTCTCTTTGGGTTTTTGGCAAAGAAGGCAACCTTTCTCTCTAGCTCTTTGTATGTATTCCATTCGCCAGGGTGCCCAAATTTGCTCCATTGCTTTAAAGGGATGTTACCCTGCCGGCAGGTGAATTGCAATATTATCGCAAAAATAGTCTTGGCATTTGAAAACAATGGGAGGTCATTGTATAACTTAGAATATGTGTAGTATAGAACTTGTTCCTTCACTTTCTCACTGCATCGAGACTGTGGCCAAAGAAGCATACTGGAATCTGGCAAACAAGTATATGAGGGATGAACCAGAGGATAAAGAGCTTACCAGGCAAATTGAGCTGCTTAAAGCATTTTTGGAAATGATGGATTTTAGAAAACTTCGCAGTGAAAGCGAGATGCATTTAGTTGAAGGAAGAACGGTCAAATTTGTAATTTATTGGCAGGATAATAAACCCAGTTACGATATGGTGATAAGCTAACCTTCCCGGTGGATTAAGGCAATAGATTGAGCAGCTATTCCTTCCCCTCTCCCGATGAACCCCAAACCGTTGGTGGTGGTGGCTTTTACCGTTATCTGGGATGGTTTGATATTCAGGGAGTGGCTGATTTGTTTCCTCATTTCGGAGGTGAGAGGAGATAGTTTGGGACGTTGAGCAATGATGGTAACATCGATGTTGACTATCTTGAATTCCTTGCTACTTATTTGTTCAGCGATTTTGCTCAGCAAAGTTAAGCTGGAGATATTTTCATACTCTGGGTTTTCTGGCGGAAATTGGGTGCCAATGTCGCCTAAATCAGCAGCACCGCACAAAGCATCAATTATGGCGTGGGCTACTACATCAGCGTCACTATGTCCAGATAAGCCTTTATCAAAAGGAATGTAAACTCCTCCCAGGATTAGCTTACGCTCTGGAACAAGGGGGTGGCAATCATAACCGATACCCACTCTCAACATCGCTAACAATGACCTCCGCTAAAGCTAGATCGGTAGGGGTAGTTATCTTTATATTATGATGTGTGCCGGGGAAAAGCTTTACCTTACAGCCAAGGCGCTCCACGGCAGCAGCATCATCAGTTACTTCCTCTGCGAGTTCTTCGTAGGCTTTTGTTATTATCTCAAATTTAAACATCTGTGGGGTTTGTGCTATCCATAGCTTGCTGCGTTGCAGGTTTTTTTCAATTATTTCAGCGTCATTGGCAAGTTTAATCGTTTCGTTAACCGGCACCGCAGCTATAGCTGCTCCAGTTTCCCTCACCGCCTCCAATCCCTTTTGGATTAGATTCAGAGTTAGGAAAGGACGTGCTCCATCATGGATCATAACCCAGTCACAGCTTACTAGTTTATGCAGGCCTCGCTTTACGGAATCTTGACGTAATGGACCACCAGCGTATATATCAGTGACCTTAGTCCATTCTCTTTCGCTGGCTAATTTTTCTCCTA
>JAUWGN010000033.1 GCA_030606385.1 Dehalococcoidia bacterium | reverse complement strand
GGTGGGAGGTAAGACCGGGTGCGATGGAATACACGGTGTGACTTTTGCCTCCGAGCAGCTTACCGAGGAATCAACGGCCGTTTCTTATAGTTCGGTTCAGATTGGGGATCCGATTGTGGAGAAAAAGGTTATCGATGTCTTGCTTGAAGCCAGGGACCGTGGGCTTTACTCCAGGATAACCGATTGTGGAGGTGGTGGCTTATCATCAGCGGTAGGCGAAATGGCTGCAGAAACCGGAGTTCGGGTTCATCTGGACAAGGTTCCGTTGAAATATGCCGGGCTGTCTTATACCGAAATATGGATATCCGAGTCACAGGAGCGAATGGTGATGGCTGTTCCCCTGCGCTGTGTTGAAGAGCTGCTAAACCTTTTTGCCAGCAGAGATGTAGAGGCGGCAGTCATTGGTGAGTTTACCAATGACCGCAGGCTTCAGCTTTTTTATCAGGAAAAATTAGTCTGTGACCTTGATATGGAATTTCTACACCACGGTCGTCCTCAGTTAACGGCGGGAGCAGTATGGGAAAAACCACGGCATAAGGAACCTGACTTCGCTCCACCACAGAATTTGACTGAATCCCTGCTGAAAATTCTTGGCTCATGGAATGTATGCAGTAAGGAATGGGTGATACGGCAATATGACCATGAGGTGCAGGGGGCTAGTGTTCTTAAGCCGTTGGTTGGTAAGGATGGGGATGGTCCTGGCGATGCCGCCATTATCAAGCCGCTCTCCGATTCTAAAAGGGGTGTAATCGTTTCCAACGGCATAAACCCGAAGTATGGGGAGATAGACCCTTACTGGATGGCGGCGTCAGCCATTGACGAAGCTTTACGGCAGATCATAGCCGTTGGAGGCAATCTAGAACGTGTAGCGCTGCTGGATAACTTCAGCTGGGGTAATACCAGCCGCCCCGAGATGCTGGGGGCTTTAGTTCAAGCTGCCCGAGCGTGCCACGATATGGCGGTGGTCTACGGGACGCCGTTCATCTCGGGCAAGGATAGTCTCAATAATGAGTTTCAATTTGAGGGCAAGGTTATCTCTGTTCCTCATACCTTGCTTATCTCTGCCATCGGCGTTATGGAAGACGTGAGCCGAGCTATATCGATGGATTTCAAGCAGGCAGGCGACCTGATTTACCTCGTCGGTGCTACGAGCAATGAGCTGGGCGGGTCTGAATACTTCAGGCTCAACGGCTTTATCGGAAATAATGTGCCCAGGGTGAATCCGCATAAGGCGAGGGAGTTGATGGATAAGTTGAGCGGGGCTGCAGAAAAAGGGCTGGTCAGAGCATGCCATGATTTGAGTGAAGGAGGACTTGGAGTCGCTGTTGCTGAGATGGCTTTTGCCGGTGGCCTTGGGGCCAGGGTACAGTTGGACTCTGTTCCTCTTGGCGAGCTAATAGACAGGGATGACTTCATACTTTTCTCGGAATCTAATACCCGGTTCCTGGTTGAGGTGGCGTCACAGAATAAAGCTGAGTTTGAAGGGGTAATGAAGGGGATAACGGAGAGTGTTATCGGGCAGGTTACTGATGCTGAAATGCTGGAGATATATGGATTAGATGGCAGGAAAGTTGTCGACACGGCTATTCAAGAGCTGAAGGAGGCCTGGCAAAGGCCTATGCGCTGGTGAGGTGAGAGCTGATGAGTAAAGTGCGAACGCTGATACTATTAGCGCCGGGGACAAACTGTGATGTTGAAACTGAGGTTGCTTTCCAGCAGGCTGGTGCAGAGACATCCTTAGTCCATATTGGCGAGCTAATTCGCCGTGAAAAACGACTCTCCGACTACCACATAATGGTTATTCCCGGTGGCTTTACTTATGGCGACGATATATCCGGGGGTAAAGTGCTTGCTAACGAACTAAGGTTAAAACTTGGTGAAGATGTAAAGAGGTTTGTTGAGAAGGGAAGGCTAATCCTGGGGATTTGTAACGGCTTTCAAATGCTGGTGAAAGCAGGCATTCTGCCCGAATTACCGAATGGAGGTTCGCCATCGTTAACCATGTCGGCCAATGATTCGGGAAAGTTTGAGTGTCGTTGGGTGCACCTGGCAGTGAACCAGGAAAGCCCCTGTGTATTTACTAAAGGAATTGCGCATATGTATTTACCGGTTGCCCATGGCGAGGGGAAGGTAGTTGTTGCTCTTGAAAGCTCGCCCCATGTAGATGTGGCGCTCTACTACAGTGATGAGCGTGGAAATACCGATGCTGGCTATCCTTATAACCCCAATGGCTCGGCAGGGAACATCGCTGGCATTTGTGATTCTTCAGGGCGAATTTTTGGGTTGATGCCGCATCCTGAGAGGCATATTCGCGGGACTCAACATCCGCGGTGGACAAGGCATGGGCTAAAGGATTATGGGGATGGATTTCAGGTTTTCCTGAATGCTGTGGAATGGGCGCGCAGCTTGTGAAGTAGTTGCCCAATTTATTGGGCAATAAGAGCCTGATAAATCAGGCAACTACTCCACCTTTACCGCTGTTCCATAAGCTACCATTTCGGCAGCGCCGGACATTACCATTGAGGTTACGAATCTGGTACATATTATAGCGTTGGCGCCCATCTTCTCAGCCTGGTCAATCATTCTCCCTAAGGCTTCCTCCCGAGCTTGTGCCAGCATCACTGTGTAATCCTTTACTTCACCGCCAACGACATTTCGCAAGCCAGCCATAATGTCACGTCCCACATGCCTGGCTCTAATAGTGCTTCCTTTAACCAGTCCCAGAGTTTCCGTTACCTTTTTGCCCTCTATTTGCTCTGTGGTGACTACAATCAATTTTCTACCCCCTTAAACTTTTTTCGGTCTTCCTTCGATGTTTTAATTCTCTCCCGCACCAGTGATATCAGGAGGAGAGTAAGCCCTATAACTACAGAAGTAATACCAATTTTAACTGCAATGGGCAGTTCGGGGAAGGCAAGGTCAAAGAGCCAGTAGAATCCCCAGCCTACTAAAATTCCCACCCCGATTCCCAGTAAAGTCCCACCTATTTTCCGCATTTCGCCTTTCTCCTCCTTACATTATTTAGGCTGTTTAATTTTGTTTTCCCGTTCGATTTTGGGCATTTTGGAGAGTCTTCGCCCCTAAATTTTTGTAGTTGCCTGATTTATCAGGCACTATCGCCCAATGAATTGGGCAACTACATTTTTAAACAGCCTCTTATTATATATTTTATATTAACCGGATTGGTCTTTAAATCGATTGGTGATGGGCAACCTCCTATCCCTGCCAAAGTCCCTGGGGGTTATCTTTATACCCGGTGCAGCCTGCCGACGCTTGTATTCATTCCTGTCCACCAGGTGAGCCGCTTTCATGACAATCTTGGGGTCAAAACCCATGGCTACGATTTCGTCAACTGACAGGTCATCTTCTACATACGCCTTCAAAATAGGGTCCAATAATTCATACGGCGGCAAAGTATCCGTATCCTTCTGGTCAGGTCTTAGCTCAGCAGATGGCGCCTTGGTTAAAACTCTGGAAGGAATTACCTCCTTTCCCGCCTGGTGGTTCTTGTATTTGGCTAATTCAAAAACCGTTGTTTTGGGCACATCTTTGAGTGGAATAAACCCTCCAGCCATATCTCCGTAGAGGGTAGCATAGCCTGTAGCTGTCTCGCTCTTATTGCTGCAGGCAAGGACCAGCCAGCCAAATTTGTTGGACAAGGCAAAAAGAATGTTGCCTCTAATCCTTGCCTGAATATTTTCTTCGGTCACGTCAGGTTGGGTATCGTTGAAATGCTCCGCCAGCGTTTCTAGATATGAACTAAAGGCTTTCTCGATGGGTATTACTTTAAACTCTATCCCCAGGTTCCTGGCTAATGTTTCGGCGTCTGATTTGCTGCCTGGCGATGTGTAACGAGAGGGCATGGAAACGCCCACAACGTTGTCAGCCCCCAGGGCATCCACGGATATAGCAGCTACTAGAGATGAATCGACTCCACCGGATAGACCAATGACTACCTTTTCAAAGCCATTCTTGTGGACGTAATCTCTGGTGCCCAGGATAAGTGCCTGATATATCTCATCAGGCTCATCCAGCTTTTCCACCTGCCTTGGCGGCAAAGGCGGCCTGGCAACTGCGGGATATTCGTGTGATACTTCTATCTTGATAGTCTGTTCCATTCCCTTTTTAATCCACGGTGCCTCTTTCCTCCGTCGCGGGTCATGCAGCTGTGAGCGAAATACCGATTCCATATCCAGATCAGCTACTACAAGGTCTTCTTCAAATTGTCTTCCCCGGGCGATGATTTCGCCTTTCTGGTTGATAATCAGGCTATTGCCGTCAAATACCAGCTCATCTTGCCCCCCAACCAGATTATTATAGGCAACAATGGCTACATTATCGGCTGCTCTGGTAGCGAGCATCCTCTCTCGGAAGTCTCCTTTACCGGCATGGTATGGTGAGGCGCCTATATTGACTAATAATCTAGCCCCGCTGTAGGCCTGCACTGCTGCCGGTCCGGTTTCATACCACATATCTTCACAGATAGTTATGCCTGTGCCAATGCCGTAAATGATAAAGACGGGGCTTTCCGTTCCTGCCTGAAAATACCTGTTTTCATCGAATACACCATAATTAGGCAGATAAATTTTATGGTAAACGCCAGCCAGTTTATTGTTGTGAATCACTGCGGCGGTGTTGTATATATCGCTATCGCTGTCAACGAAGCCCACTACCACTGCTATATCTGAGGCATGCCTTACTATCTCTTTGAGGCATTCCTGGTTCTGCTTGATAAACTGCGGCTTGAGCAGCAAGTCCTCAGGAGGGTAGCCGGTTATAGCTAATTCCGGGAAGGTTAATAAGTCGACTCCGAGAGCTTTCGCCTCATCGATGTAGCGCAATATTTTCTTTGTGTTGCCGCTTAAATCACCCACGGTGGAATTGATTTGAGCCATTCCGAGTCGCAATGTACGTGTTTTCATCTCCTTGAAGCAACCAGTATATCACTGTAGATTGGCTAAAAATTCACCAATAGCCTGATTAACTGCCTGGGGCTTTTCAGCGAAGACCCAATGTCCTCCTTCATCAACTATGACCAGTTTAGCCCCGTTAATCTTGCTGGCCAGGTAAGAGCTGTATTTGGGTGGAGCCAGAGTATCTTTGCTGCCGCATATTATCAGGGTAGGGATTTTAATTTGTTCTACTTCATCCATGATGTCAAATTTGTCGCAGCAAAGCAGATCGTTAAGCTGCACCTTTGCCCCGTTTTCCTTTATCCTTTCCAGTATTGGCTCCTTTGCTTCGGCAGGGATATCTTTGTAGAGAGGTTTAGCAAGATTGTTAAACCACTTTTCAGGGTTGGCGATGCTGTCCCCAATCATGGAAAGAAGAGCCGGGTTTACCCTCAGTCTGGTCCCGGTGCCAATAAGGATGAGTGCCGTTGTGTTTTCAGGATACTTAATAGCATGCATCTGGGCAATGCCGCCGCCCATAGAATGTCCTGCGAGGATAGCTGGTTCATATTTATTGCTCAGGATATAATCATTCAGCCATTCGGTATACTCTTCGATGCTATGACATGGTTCGCCCTGGGGGTGTCCGGGCAGGTCTACGGCTTTAGCCTGTGGGAAAGCTTCTATCTGATAATGCCATACCGGACTGCTATCTCCGGAGCCATGGATGAAAATCAAGGTGTTCATTATGATTGTTGCCTATTTTAAGCTTGCACAGCGATAAAAGTCTACCTGTTAGCGGTCAGCAGTCAGCGTCTAGCCAATGAATGAAGGCTGATAGCTACTAACAGGGAAACAAAACTCTAAACCCTAAATCCGAAATACTAAACAATATCAAATGACCAAAATCCAAATGGCTAGAACGGTTTTGTAGTTGCCTGATTCATCAGGCACAATTGCCCAATAAATTGGGCAACTACATTTTCAAACGGGGATTGCGGAGCTTGTTCCGAGTAAAACGAGGAGTCAAAGCTCGGGCTCAGCGGTAACAGAAAAACAAGGGGGTGAGTTGACCATTTCTGGTGAGTGGTGTTAAATAATATTACGGCAGCGTAGCTCAGTGGTAGAGCAGAGGACTCATAAGCCTTTGGTCGTGGGTTCAAATCCCTCCGCTGCCACTTTGTTTGAGGTTGATTGGGGGTATAATTGGATTAAGAGGCAATTACGATGACAACTGCATCGAATGAATAGTTCAGCCAGGTGGAGTTGGACAAGGTAAGCAGAGGGATATAACTAAAGGAGCAGCCCATGCAGGCAGAGAAAGGACTTAAGAAGAAACTTCACGATGTAGCAGTAGAAATAGATAAGGCTGAGAGGAAATTGAAGGCCCTGCGAAGACGTCCTACGGAGGTCTCAAAGGGCAGAACAAGATTCAGCTTCATCACAAGTAAGGAGCAGATGGTTGAAGCTGCGGGAGTTGCAAAGGAATTGGATGATCTGAAGCGTCGGGAACAAGAGATTCGGGATAGATTGCACTCGCGCAGCCAGTAACTTGAAGTGTGTGCTGCTTACCAATGCTTATAGCAATAGTTTCAGACTTCTCCCAGGCCTTTGGTCGGGGGTTCAAATCCCTCCGTTGCCATTTTTTCTTGAAGTCCTGCGGTTAAAGAGTGGCGGAGATAGCTTGATGCCGCAGAGGTTGCTGGGGCATACAACGTTAATGATGACGAACAGGTATTCTCAGGCTGTGGGTTGTTATGATGCGGTGGAGAGCTATAAACGATTTAGTCCTGTTGACGGTATTAGATTAAAATAGAGCAGAACAAAACGAATTAAGTTTTGTCTTTCTACAAGTATAGTTGCTAGAAATATATAACCATGCTAAACCGAGCCAAGATAAAATTGCCATAGCGCTGGGTGTTTCAATTGAAGAGTTATTAAAATGAATTTATGAATAACGATAAGAATAGTTTCAATAAGTCACTATTAATTAAAAGATAATGGAAGAAATATACTTTGAAATTTTTGAGTCGTTGCCGAGGCAAGGGCCGGGCGATGAGGAATCAACAAAAAAGGCTTTCCAAAAGCTTGTCGAATTGCCCGAGCATCCAGAAATACTGGATGTGGGGTGTGGGACCGGCAGTCAGACTATGGTGCTGGCGAAGGTGACGTCGGGTAAAATTACCGCTTTGGATAACCACGCTCCGTTTATTGAAAAGCTCAAGCGCGATGTCCGCTGGGCCGGCTATGGGGAGAGAATTAGCTGTGTTGTCGGGGATATGGCATCAATGAATTTTGCTGAAGGAAGCTTTGCTCTAATATGGTCCGAGGGAACGGCTAACATTATGGGATTTGAAAAAGCTCTCAACGCATGGAGGCCGCTGTTGCGCCCCGACGGGTATATGGTGATCAGCGAGATGGTGTGGTTCAAGGAGGAAGCACCGCAGGAAATAAGAGATTATTTTGCAAAAGAATATCCGGATATGAAGTATTATGAACACAGCTTTCCCATCGTAGAGTCATCCGGATACAAAATGATAGATTATTTTCCATTGCCGAGTGAAGCATGGTGGAAGAATTACTATACGCCGTCGGAGAAAAAACTCGTTGAAATGAGGCGCAAGTATCGAAACAACAAAGATGCGCAAGTGATATTGGATTCATTTCAGTTGGAAATTGATATGTATAGAAAATATTCGGAGTATTATGGATATGGTTTTTACATTACGCAGAAAAAAAGTTCTTAGATTTTCAGAAAAAATGGCCAGACCTGAATATTCTATGTGTTCCCAGCGACCGCCAAGTTCAACCAACCCCGAAAGAAAACTGGCTCTAGCCTTGGCTCGCGCAGTATTTCTAAGGCCAGTTTGAGTTAGGAATATACAAACAGACCGATTAAGCCTTTGGTCGTGGGTTCAAATCCCTCCGCTGCCACTTTTTCTTGAAGTCCTGCGGTTGAAGAATGGTGGAGATAGCTTGATGTTGCAGAGGTTGCTAGGGCACACTACGCTAATGATGACAAACAGATACTGCCAGGCAGTGGGCTTCTATGACGCGATAGAGAACCATAAGAAGTATAGCCCGGTGGATAGGCTGGTACATTAATATTTACTTTATGATTATTCTTCTAAATAGATGCCCAACGACTAACGTTGTTTGATGCCCAATCGAAAATACTTTTCGGGTCTATCCTCGGGCTTAAATAATTGTTTTTAGTTAGATAACCTATAAATTTGCCATTTACATATAGTCTCGGAGGTGCAGTTGTAAACTCGTTATATGCACTGAGGTTCGAGAATTTGCTGCCATATTTACTGTATGGATTGAAAATGGAAGTCTGAGCATACTTACTTCCAAATGAGCCATACGCATTGAATATAGAATCATCCCTAAATCTATCTGGTACTAGGCTACCTAAGAAGGTACCATCGCTTCCTTCTATGTAAGACTCACCCTCTAATCTACGTGCTTCACTCTCTGTTCCAGCGATGTTGCCACCGAGCAAGGCTGGTAAGCTCCTTCTAAGAGCATAAAGGAATGCTCTTGTCGATATTCCGTTTGATAGATATCTATTTGTTGTTACCACTCCTTTGAACATACCGGAAATAAAGAGCTCAGGAGGAGTATTACAATGAGGGTTATTCACACTGAATTGCCCATATTTACTGCCATATTCCGAGTATTCATTGAATATACTTGTAGTACTGTATTTACTTCCGTATGGACCATATTC
>JAUWGN010000149.1 GCA_030606385.1 Dehalococcoidia bacterium | reverse complement strand
GCTGGCACAGCGCTGACCTGACTAATCCCATTGGCAATCAGTCCATTAAGCTTATCATCCTTCTTGGAACTAACCACATACAACCCATACCTCAATTTGCGTAACGCTAATAAATTCATTAATCACCTCCTATTCTACTGTATCCTCATTTTGCTAATTTTAGCCTGTGATCTTACACTCCATCCAGACGGTGCTCCTTCATAACAAACCATCCTGCTGGGTCAGTAAAATATTCATAGGAGTCGAGGAGGGCAAGGTGATGTCCTCGCTCTTCGGTAGCCAGAGCTTGATAGAACCGCTTTTCCACAGGAAAGGTGCTTTGTTCGCTTCGGGAGCGGTAGAAATCATAAGTCTTGACCTCCACATCTATAGCCGTCTTAATAGCCTCAAGTTCAGACTCGGCTACCTTAATTTCACTACCCAACTCTTTAGTGGCTTCAGCAAATATAGACTTAAGCTGCTTCCCTCCCCAAGAAGGCGGTTCTATAGCAGGCCAATCTTGACCTTTCTTAAGCGCTTGAAATATTTCCTCAAATTTCTTACTGTGCTCATCTTCCTCAATGGCCAACCTTTGAAATAGCTCCTTAGCCAGCCTGTTGCCGCTTTTCTGGCTTGCCCGTTGATAAAACTCTTTACCATCCACTTCCATTTGAATTGCGGACTGGAGTATTTCCATCATTCTCTTTGCTTCCTTTTGCTCCATCTTGCTCTACTCTCTAAACAAATTGTTTCTTAAGAATACCCTCATATACAGGTTCTCCTCAGCTATTATTTCAATCTCTGAAGGTAGCGATGGGCTTGAAGGGCAGCTTTAGCTCCTTCCCCGGCAGCCACCACTATCTGTTTTTCAGGAACATTGGTAACATCTCCGGCAGCGAAGAGACCGGGCACACCTGTTTCATTGGCGTAGTTGACTTCAACTTCCCCAAAGCGGTTTAGAGTAGTTATCGCTTTTATCGCCTCTGAGTTTGGAATGAGGCCAATCTCGATAAAGACACCGCCTACATCCAACTCTCTTTGCTGTTTACTTTTCAAGTCCCTTATTTTTATCCCTTCAACACGGCCCTTTCCCTTTATCTCCAGGATTTCATGATCGACGAAAACGGTGAGGTTGCTGGCGCCAGTCACCTTGTCAATCAGTATTCGATCACCGGTAAGAGGAGTCAGCGATATTAAATAAACATGTTGTGCAATCCTAATCATATCTTCGGCAGCCTCCAGAGCCGAGTTGCCGCCACCTATGACAGCGACATTTTCACCAGCAAAGAGGGGGCCATCACAGATAGCGCAGTAGGTAACCCCTCTACCAAGGAACTCCTTCTCCCCAAGAACGTTTAGTTTGCGAGGGCGCTTGCCTGTGGCAAATATGACTGCCTTAGCTCGGTGGATTTCGCCTTTATCTGTCTTAATTTCGAAGCCTCCGTCTATTCTAGACAGGCTTTCAGCTTTCTGACCAACTTGGACTTTCACGTCTGAGGGGAACTGTCTTACTTGCTCCTCGAATTTCTGCATCAACTCGGGACCTTCAATGAATTGGTAGCCCATGTAGTTTTCTATGCCAACGGTGGTAATAGGCTGCCCTCCTACATCGTCGCTGATAAGCAGTGTATTTAGTCTTTTCCTCGCTGCATACACTGCTGCTGTCATCCCAGCGGGGCCAGCACCGACGATAATCAGTTCATACACAGCTTCCTTAACAAACTAAAGCCCCAGCTTTTCTCTAAGCTGCGCTTCATCGAACCCCACCAGCACCTCGTCATCGAAACAAATTGTGGGAACTCCTAATGAACTGCACTTATTTCTCATTTCATCGCGGGCTGCTTTATCTTCAACTACGTTGAATTCCTGGTACTTGATGTCATTATCTCCCAGGAACTTCTTAGCCATCTTGCAATAAGGGCAGCCGGGCGTGGTGTAGATTTTAACCTCTCGTGTCATTTTTCCTCCTGAGCTTTTGCAGGGAGCAGTACGCCCTGCCCCACTGCTTCCATCATAAATTAAATAAAAGGCTACGCTACAGAAAGAGAGAAAAACTGGTTGTTAGTTATTTTACCATCCAAAAAGGATTTGTCAATAAGTATTCAAGCAGAAGTGAAGACCACAGCCCACACACTCCATTATCAGAAGTCGCACAAATCATTTTGTGAATCTCCCATCATCTTTTGATGTCGAAAGTTTGTGCACCTCTTTCTCAAGCCACCCTGTTTTATTTACTTCTCGTACATCGAATTCTGGCACATAGGGTTTGATATCCAGAAGGGGAGTTCCATCCACAACATCAACATCTCGAACATGGAGTATGTTTCCTTCAATCCTAGTAAGACGCACCACCGAGATACCAATTGGATTCGGTCTACTAGGAGCTCGTGTTGCAAAGACTCCACGCAACTCGTTCTCCATATACGGCTTTACCTTTAAGGACAAGCCTTTAGATAAATGAAAGTGATATATCAAAATAATATGAGAAAAACCTTCAACATCTTTTAACCCTTCAGCATATTCCGGGAATACCTCAACTGTTCCATCAATACCCTTGCCGCCTGGAGGTTGTATGGGCGTTCCTTTAGGTTCTTTGAACGGAGAATGAACGACCCCGATAGGCTTGTACCTTATCTCATTCATAATTTCATCCTTCGTACATGCGATTTTGGATAACCTGGCGCCTGGATTATGTCATCTTTCTATCCGTGCAAGCGAATATTTCAGTGTATCCAAAAACCGGTAATCATCCCGCACAATTGGTCTGCTCCTGGTTATTTTTATTTTCCCCTTGAACATTGGAGCACAGGTTACAAGGGTATGATATTCACCGTTTTCCCCGCAAACATCAATATTTCTATCTTGCAGGTATCTCAAAAATTCTCTATCCACCTTCTGCCCAATCCACCCCTCATCAAATAAAT
>JAUWGN010000029.1 GCA_030606385.1 Dehalococcoidia bacterium | reverse complement strand
GATTTCAACAACGAAGAGTTAAAGAACAAACTCCAGTTAATACGAGAACACAGGGAAAGAAGGGCGCGCCAGATCTTACAGAAATTGAATGATGAGTTCGACAAAGAAGGTATCCAAAGGTTCACGGAGCAGGATACCAAGAACATACAGGATAGTGTGGATGGCACATTCGGACGCCCCCATATCGCAAACTATCTAATAAGAAAGGAGATTGTCAGCGATAAGCAAGAGGCGTTCGATAAATACCTGGTTAAATGTGATGTGCCCAAGTATCCCCTTTCGCTTGCTGAAGCGTCGAATTTAGTCAGAAATGCCGGCGGCATATTGGTATTTGCGCATCCCAATGACCCTAATGGCACATCCTTGGTAACCATAACGCGAGACTTAAGCGAGCAAATGAAGATAATTGAAAAATATATGCTGCAGTATATTGATGGTATTGAGTGCTGGCACCCCAGACATGAGGAAAAGACTATTGCACACTATGTTAAGTTCGCCAGGAGGCACAACCTTATCATGACTGGAGGCAGTGACTGTCACCAAAAACCACTCCTTATGGGCACATTAGATATACCCGACTGGGTTGCTGGGCAGTTCACCCGATAGGAGGACATATAGGGATTGAACATTCACCCTTCTTGACACTTGCCCGTCAAAAGATAACACTATAGGGATAATCTGGAGCATATTATGAAGATGAAGAATTACGACATTAAAGACCTTTCTCTAGCTGATGAAGGCAAGCTTCGTATTGAGTGGGCTGGCAAAGAGATGCCGGTGAACAGCTTAATAAAGCAAAGATTTGGTAAAGAGAAACCCCTCCATGGAATTCGCCTTTCTGCCTGTCTTCACATAACCACAGAAACAGCTAATCTGGCAATGACTCTGAAAGAAGGCGGTGCTGACTTAGTCCTCTGTGCCTCTAACCCATTAAGCACTCAGGATGATGTCGCTGCCGCTCTGGTTGACTATGACATTCCCGTAAATGCCATAAAAGGAGAGGATAATAAGACCTATTACAAACACATTATCACGGCGCTGGAACACAAGCCTCAACTTACTATGGACGACGGTGCTGACCTGGTCTCCACCCTGCACAAAGAACATACCGAGCTAATCCCCAACGTAATTGGTGGCACCGAAGAGACCACCACCGGGGTCATCAGGCTCAGGAACTTAGCAAAAGAGGGAAAATTAGCCTACCCCATTATCGCCGTAAACGATGCTCAAACCAAGCATTTGTTTGACAATCGCTATGGCACAGGGCAAAGCACCATTGACGGCATCACCAGAGCCACCAATATCCTCTGGGCAGGAAGGAAAGTGGTCGTTTGTGGTTATGGCTGGTGCGGCAAGGGGATAGCAAGGCGTGCTCAGGGATTGGGAGCTCAGGTCATCGTCACCGAAGTCGACCCTATCCGCGCACTGGAGGCAGCCATGGACGGCTACGAGGCCATGCCTCTGTTGAAAGCCTGCCAAGTAGGAAGTGTGTTCATTACCACGACAGGCGATATGAATGTCATTGATAAAGCCCACTTCCTCAAGATGAAGGACGGAGCTATTCTAGCCAACAGTGGTCATTTTAATGTAGAAATAAATATTCCCGCCTTGGAAAGCCTGGCAAAATCGAAAAGACGAATACGCCCTTATGTTGATGAATATAGCTTAGGTGACGGGCGTCGTATCTACTTGCTCGGCGAAGGAAGACTCATTAACCTGGCTGCCGCTGAAGGGCATCCCGCTAGCGTTATGGACATGAGCTTCGCTAATCAAGCTCTATGCATGGAATATCTTGCCAGGATGAAAGGAAGCCTTAAGTCAGATGTTTATTCCGTACCTGAGGAGATTGATAAAGAGATAGGAAGGCTGAAGCTCGCTTCCATGAACATCACCATTGATTCCCTGACCAGAGAGCAACAAAACTACCTACAAAGCTGGGAGGCGGGCACTTAATATAACTGAAGAAAGGAGCAAAGATGCCGAACAGTTTTAGTAATTTATCTTCATATTTGCTCACTTCGGAGTCCGTTACTGAGGGGCATCCCGATAAATTATGCGACCAGATTTCCGATGCTGTCCTCGACGCCATATTGAAGGAAGACCCTATGGCAAGAGTTGCCTGCGAGGTGGCAGCGACCACAGGACTGGTCATCGTTATGGGAGAAATTACCACTAAATGCTATGTGGAAATACCGGAGATTGTTCGCGGCGTGGTCCGAGATGTGGGATATACTCGCGCTAAATATGGATTTGATTGCGATACCTGCGGGGTGCTGGTCGCCATCAAAGAGCAATCAAAGGATATCGCCATGGGGGTAGACCAGTCTCTTGAAACAAGGAGTGCTGAAGCGATTAGCAATGAGAAGGGAACCCTGGGTGCTGGCGACCAGGGAATGATGGAGGGCTTCGCTTGCAACGAGACCCCCGAGCTCATGCCACTCACTATCACCCTGGCACACAAGCTATGCCGCCGCCTTGCTGAAGTGCGCAAGGACCATACCGTCCCTTACCTTCGTCCCGATGGCAAATCCCAGGTGACTGTGGAGTACAGTCATGGCATACCCAAAAAGGTGGTCAATGTCGTTCTTGGTGCTCAGCATGACCCAAACACAAATCATGATACTATTGAGCACGATCTCATAGAACAGGTGATTAAGAAGGTCATCCCATCCAACCTGATGGACGATGAAACTAAGATTTATGTCAATGCAACAGGGCGCTTCGTCGTTGGTGGACCTATAGGTGACACCGGCCTCACCGGACGCAAGATATTGGTCGACTCCTATGGAGGCATCGCCAGACACGGTGGAGGCTGTTTTTCGGGCAAGGACCCAACAAAAGTTGATCGCTCCGCAGCCTATGCATCACGCTATGTCACCAAAAACTTGGTCGCTGCTGGATTAGCTGACCGTCTTGAGATCCAGCTCTCTTATGCCATCGGGGTAGCATACCCCCTCTCCATCGCTATCGAAACCTTCGGCACAGGAAAAGTTTCAGATAATGTTATCCTTGACCTGATCAAAAAACACTTCGATTTACGCCCAGGAGCTATCATCGAGACCCTGAATTTACGTCGCCCCATCTACCGCCAGACCGCCACCTACGGGCATTTTGGAAGAGAAGACCTCGACCTTCCCTGGGAGAAAACAGACAAGGCTGAAATTCTGAAGGCTGAAGCGGGCTTGTAGGGTCAACCTGCAGCGAACATCTTCCACCCCAAAGTTACACCGATGGTTACAATCGTGCCTGCTATGATTACCCCCAGTCCTATAGCAGGAAAAGCTTTCTTCCAATCCATACCTAATAGCCAGGCCGCAAAGGTCGCGGTATATACACCAGTAACAGGCAAGGGTATTGCTACAAGCAAGGTCAACCCCAGAAAGCCATACTTATCAACTTTCGGCTTGCCTCGCCTCTTCACATTCTCCAAATAGCGATTGAAGAGCTGAAATCGAGACAAAAACTTGTCATAGAACAGGCGCAAACCAAAGAAAATAGGGAAAAATAACGCAGCGTTGGCAATAATTGCGACGAAAAAGACAAGCAGCGGGTCAAGCCCAAAAACAAGAACCCCTAAAGGAATTCCACCCCTTAATTCGCTGACTGGGATCAATGTAGTTGCTATAACCCAAGCTATTTCATGCATGACAACGGTCAATTAAACGAGCTACAGATTGCCAAAACGGCGCTGCCGTTGCTCATAGTCAAGTAGTGCTTTCTCAATCTCCTTTTCGTTGAAGTCTGGCCATGATACCGGCGTGAAGTAAAGCTCGCTATAAGCTACCTGCCATAACAGGAAATTGCTGAGGCGAAATTCGCCACCGGTACGGATGAGGAGGTCAGGGTCAGGAATGTCTGCAGTATCAAGATAACTGCTGAATATCGTCTCGCTTATACCTTCCGGGGAAACATTGCCTTCCTTGATGCACCGCACTGCATCCACTATCTCAGACCTACTACCATAATCAAAGGCAAGACAGAGAGTCATTCCGGTATTATCCTTGGTAAGCTCGGTGGCCGACTTAATTTTCCGCCTCAGCTCCAAAGGCAATCTATCTGGCTTGCCAATATGTACCAACTTTATGTTAGCCTGATGGAAACGTTGAGTTTCCTCATCTATACTATGTGATAGCAAGTGCAATAGGCCGGTGACCTCTTCCTGCGGCCTACCCCAATTCTCGGTGGAGAAGGCAAAGAGGGTGAGATACTTTATGCCATGGTCGGCAAATGCTCGAGCTACCTTGCGAACGTTCTTGGCACCAGCTCGGTGACCATCAATCCTGGAAAGCCCTCGCTGCTTTGCCCACCTGCCGTTGCCATCCATGATTATGGCTACATGACGGGGCAGAGAACTATCTCCGCTCATGCCCCTTGCCTTCCGCTAATATTTATGGAATCAATCTCCCTTCTAAATACAGAGGATATTTTGCCAGGGAGATAATTCCAAACGCTTCTCATAAAGGCCAATATCAAGTTGCCATGCCAGTCAAAGGAGAAACTGGGTGAGTCAAGTAAAGCTCCTGCTATATTATGGGAACTAACAATATCAAATATCCTCTCTATTTGACTATCACTCAGCTTCCCATATAGCCTGCGAGCCATATAGCCGAGGTGAATTTCCCTTCCCATTTTTGCCTTCCAGGCTTTTTGATAACGGAAAAGCTGTTTTGCTCCTAAGTTCCCTGTATCAAGTGCCTCGCTCAGCACCTCTACTGCTGCCTGGCTGCCCAGATTTCCGAAATATATTCCCCCTCCTGTAGTGGTCTTCACCTGTCCAGCAGCATCGCCGATAACTAATAACCTGTTTCTAAAGGTGCGCGGCAAAGTCTTTAAAGGGATAGCCCTCTTCTTTATCTCCGTGTCTCGTCGTACTATCTTCTCCCGGCAAAAAGGGCTACTCAGTAATTTCTCCAAATAGAATTTGGCATGCGATGTAGCAAACACGCCCGCTAAAGCTTCGCCGTTTGAAATAGGAACAAGCCAGCCGAAAAATCCCGGTGCCATTTCTTGACTGAAATAAATCTCAACTTCTTCAACGCCCTGAACTTCAACCACACTTTGGGCACCCATAGCGAAATGGTCGATGCTCCCCAAACCGAGTTTTCTGGTGAAGCCTGGCTTAAAACCAGCAGCGATGACCACCGCCCTGGTCTTGAACGCCGAATGAGGAGTTTCAACCTGTACCCCGTCGCTATCTATGACGATGTCCGTTGCTGGAAGAGAGAAAAAGTAATCAGCACCTGCAGCCATAGCTTTCGCAGCTATCGCCTGGTCAAAGGAAGCCCGGTCAACAATATAAGCCTGGATTCCCTTCTTCTCCAGCCTCAAGCTCTTGCCCGAAGGACTGAATAGCTTAGCCGACCTTGCCTTGTTCGATATTACTTCAGGGGCAACTCCAAAGGAGTCAAAACACCCAGAGCTAACAATGCCGGTGCAGCAAGTATCAATTCCCGGAGCTTCTTTCTGCTCTAAGACAGCCACCTTAAAACCCCGAGAAGACAACCCATAAGCAGTGCAACTTCCTGCAGGACCTGCTCCAACTACGATAACATCGTAAAAATCGTGTGACACTTCACTCCCCCGCTATATGCATTTGCTATTATACAATACTAAACTCACCAGAAAACATATTTTACAATCGATGATAGCCGTGGAAAGAAGAAGAGTGGGACTAGGGAGCACTTCCCGGTTCAACTAGCTTTTCCAGCCACAAGCAAAGTTCTTCGGGGAAGTGAACATAGTAATCAGCACAGGTAAGAGCACTTGCCTCACCTACTCGGATGGAGATGCCATTTATTTGATTCACGAACTTAAATCCATCCTCATCAGTAACATCATCGCCAGCGAAGATGACCAGCGAGTTTTCAGCCCGGTAATGACTCAACAGCCATTCTATTGCCTTGCCTTTATCCCAATCAACAGGCGGTCTTACCTCGATAACTTTCTTCCCCTCGGTAACCCTAACCTTCCCTTGCTTTTTCGAAGCCTCAACTACCTCCCTAAATAGTGCCTTCACCTTTTTCACCTCAGATTTTGCCACCAGCCGGTAATGAACGCTTAAACTAAACTGTTTGTTCTCCAGGATGATGCCGTTAATTCCAGCCAATCTTTCCACAAGCTGGGAATAGAGTTCCTTAAGCAAGGATGCCGCCTTTGTGGCAGTGGGATGAACAAAGCCTTCTTTACGGCACTCTATCTCCAGACCATGGTTGCCAGCGTATGCCAATCCCTCCAACCCTATGAGCGCCTTAATCTCGGCCAGACTTCTACCACTGATTATGCCCACTTCAAAGTTGTTACGAAGAGCAAGTTTTCTGAGAACTTCTCCAATTTTAGGGGGCAACAAGGCCAACTCAGGCGTGGATGCTACAGGGCTCAATGTCCCATCATAGTCCAAAAAGATAATTACCCGAGACGCTGTTTTCGCCCTTGAAGCAACTTCTTCCCAGCAATCAGGCAAGTAGCAAGTCATGCCTCAAAGAACTCAGAATTAGTTAATTCAGTGATGATACTGGCAGCCCAATTATAAATATTGTTGCTACGCACTGTCTTTCGCATCCTAGACATTCGCTTGTGTCTCTCCCCCCGGGGCATCTCCAGAGCTTCTTTTATACCTGCAACAGTATCATCAATGGAATAAGGATTAATCAACAGAGCTTCAGGAAGCTCTCTAGCGGCACCGGTGAACTGGCTTAAAATGAGCGCACCATCTCTATCCGTTCTGGAAGCAACAAACTCCTTAGCTACCAGATTCATCCCATCTTGAAGAGAATTGACGATACAAAAGTCAGCCAGCCTCGATAGTGCTGTCAGAGTATCTTGTAAGCAATGCCTGTTAATGTAGACTATGGGCTTCCACCGCCCAATCCCATGACGCCAGTTAATTTTGTCCACCAATTCATCTATTTCATCATTTATGCGTTGATATGCTTCGACACGCATTCGATTAGGCACGCCTACCTGAACAAAAGTCAGTCGTTCCTCATACTCAGGATATTCCTCCAAAAAGCGATCCACTGCTTTTAACCTCTCTGGTATACCCTTGGTATAATCCACGCGATCAATACCCAGCCCGATAAATTCGGTCCCTAAGCCATAAAAATGCCTCAGTTGTTCCACTTGCCGAGTTACATGTCTACTGTTAGCTCGAGCAGATATCTTGTCAAAGGCAATGCCGAGGGGAAAGGGACGCACCAGCGTGGTATGTCCACCCTTGATAACAGCATACCTTTCCCGCTCAATTTTACACTCCAGATGTCGGTCTACAGTCTCTAAAAAGTTGTTACAGTTATACATGGTGTGAAATCCCAGCAAATCGTTAGCGAGAAGTCCGTGTAAAATCTCCTCCCGCCAGGGACAAATTCTGAAAGCCTCACTATTTGGCCAGGGAATATGCCAGAACTGAGCGGTTATGACGTTGGGGTGTTGCTCTTTAATATACTGAGCCACTAGAGCAAGGTGATAATCTTGAATAAAAACAAAGGCTTTATGCTCATTAATTTCTTCGATAACAACTTGGGCAAAGAGCCTATTCACCTTCTGATACATATCCCAATCAGACTTATTGAATTCAGGCCGGACATAGACTGTATGGCACAATGGCCATAGAGCTTTATTGGAAAAACCATCATAATAGCCCTCCTCCTCGGATTTAGATAGCCATACCCGTTTCAAGGTATAACGAGGTGTTTCTGGAGGTACCTGGATCTTATTGTTTTCATCAACCACATCGACGTCAGCATCCCCACTGCCGTGGGCAATCCATAACCCACTACAGGCTTGCAACACCGGGTCTAATGCTATAGCAAGACCACTGGCTGGTTGAACACACTTGATTTCCTCTCCCTCCCAATTATGGATATACGGTTCACGGTTAGAAACAACGATGACTAGATAATCGCCCAGCTTATCGTGTACTAATTCTTGAAGGCTCTCCTCATCCATATTACATCCAGGTTGCTCGTTTTTATTACTATTATACCCTTTTTTTCAATTCAGCATCACAAACCAGAACCATTTATTTTGACAGCACCCATGTTGCCTACTAAAATAAACGACACTATGAATTCGCCATGGCAGCTTTATACGCTGCAACACATTGACCTGGAACTTCAAAGAAACCGACAAGAACTAGATGAGATTGAAATTCAGCTAACCAATGATGAACCTTTAGCTAAAGTTAAATCTAACATTGCTTCAAAAAAAGCGGAACTAGGAGATACGGGAAAAAGACAAAAAGAAGCTGAATGGGTGCTAGAAGATCTCCAACAGAAGGTGAAACAAATTAATGATAAGCTTTACGGGGGCAAGGTCAAGAACCCCAAGGAATTGGTCAACCTTGACCATGAGAGCAAAGAGCTTAGCAAAAACGTCCGCAAGAAAGAGGATGAATTATTAGAGCTAATGAGCGAGGTGGAGGACATTCAAGCTAATATAAGAAACATCAGCCAGGAACTGAAAGGGTTAACCAAGGAGTGGCAGCACAGACAACAGACGCTCATCCAGAGAAAGTCAGACGTAGAAGCCAAGCTCGCCAGTCTTCACCAGGACCGTGAAGAATTAGCTAAGCAAATTAATCCAGAAGCACTCAGCCTGTATGAACAAATCAGGACAACCAAAGAGCAAGCTGTAGCTAAAGTGGAACGCGGGAGATGCCAGGGATGCCACATTACCTTGCCCACAACTCAATGGCAAAAGGCTAAAGCTGGTAATTTAGTCCAGTGTGACAGTTGTAATAGAGTATTATACGTCGAATGACGCTTAGGGTCATAGTCAGGATGAGCTTGAACGCTTTTCCAGTGATTTAGGATTTCTGGTAGGGTAACCAAGCAAGCTAAAAATTAAGATTTGCTTAAAAAATAAGGAGGTTGATTATGACAAAAATTATTGTTCTCGGAGGTTGTGGAACAGTGGGGAGTACTGCGGTTAAAACACTTGCATCCAATGACGAGTTTTCAGAAGTTGTTATTGGTGATTTTAATATTGAAAAGGCAAATAAACTTGTTGCTCAACTGGGATCAAAGAAGGTCTCCGCTGTTAAAGTTGATGCTGAGGATGAAAAGAGCATAAAGAATACTGTTAAGGACGCTGACGTTGTGCTTAATTGCGTAGGACCATTCTACAAGACCGTGAAGAATGTCGTGCGAGCGATTATCGATGCCAGAATAAATTATGTGGATATCTGTGACGATGTTGACGTAACTGCTGATATCTTCAAGATGGATGATGCTGCCAAAAAAGCTGGTATTACC
>JAUWGN010000062.1 GCA_030606385.1 Dehalococcoidia bacterium | reverse complement strand
CCTGGTAATATAGGCTTTAAACACACCAAGAATGCGATTGATTGCCCTGGGACTTATTCCCAGTCCCAGGGACCCTTCCCCAGCCAATGGCGACGATGAGGTAACATAAGGATATGTACCGAAGTCAGGATCAAGCAATGTCCCTTGAGCGCCTTCTAATAAAATCAGCCCATTATTCCTAATCGCCTCCCGCATTATGGGACCAATATCTCGAATAAAAGGACGCAGCTTATCCCCATAATGGCAATATTGCTCAAACACTTCATCCACTGACAATGGTGACTTCTTATACACCTCGCAAAGAACAGCGTTCTTAAATTCCAGTATTGAGCTTAGACGGTTCCGAAAAGCATCTTTATTTAGTAAGTCTCCAGCGCGTATCCCCATGCGTGCTATCTTGTCACTAAAGGCAGGACCAATTCCTCTTCGCGTAGTGCCTAAAGCTTTGCCACCACGTCTTTCCTCCTCCAAACCGTCGAGAAGAATATGGTACGGCATAATGAGGTGAGCACGGTCACTTATGAACAGATGGCTGGTATCGACACCATGTTCTTGAAGATTGTCTATTTCCTCAAGAAGAACCGGGGGATTAACCACCACGCCATTGCCCACGATGCAAGTTGTATGTGCACGAAAAATCCCTGCAGGCACAAGATGTAACCGAAACTCGCCATAAGGATTAATTACAGTGTGTCCGGCATTGTCCCCTCCCGAGAAGCGAGCTACCATATCTGCTTTCTCAGCGAGGAAATCAACTACTTTTCCTTTCCCCTCATCACCCCACTGCCCCCCTATAATAGCAACAACAGCCATTTACACCTTCCTAGGCACTAATTCGCCGTAAATAAACTAACCTTTGAACCACGGTGATATAAACAAAGACCACCAGAATCCATAAAGCAATTACTACCAGGTCTGGTTGAACTACTTGATTTACAATCAAACCTATCGCTAATACTATAACCCTTTCTGCTCTGGTAAACAAACCAACCTTGCATTCCAGCCCCAGCCCCTCTGCCCTTGCCCTTATATAGCTAACCAGGAAGGAACCAACCAAAACAGCAAAAATGAGCACAACTACCAGGGTGCTCCCCTGCAGCATATACCAAACCAGGAGACCACAAAATATCGCTGCTTCAGAAATGCGGTCAATTGTGGAATCAAGAATAGCACCAAACTTCCTGGTTTGCTTAACGAATCTAGCCAGCGCTCCATCAAGGAGATCAAACAACCCGGCAATTAAAATTAACACTCCACCAAGCAAAAAATGCCCAGTGGCAATGACATAGGCAGCACCGATGTTCAGAACTAAACCTGTAAACGTAAGAGCATCAGGCTTTATGCCGCTTTTGCTCAAGCTCTTCATTACAGGATTGGTAATGCGTGCCGCTAAATTTGCTCTAATTTCCACTAAACTGGGCATTTTTTCTATTCTTGACTAATCTACCATCCTTACGGTTGGACAAGGGGAATGGCTGCCTGAAATATTGAATCGCTCAGCAAGCTTCTGAGAATATGAATCCAATGGACCAGAACCTACTGTTATCACCAAGGTTACCATCTAATTCACCTGACTTCATCAGACCTATTAAGCCCGTCAAGTAAGGCAACTTAGTAGCGATGTTTAACTTTGTCAAGCTACATTGTTTGTGGTTATTGTCTTTGCCGCAAAAACGACTTACTCTTTAGCCTTAACCAATTTTTGTTCAGGCAACGAGACTGGGCCCTCTTGCTTCTCTCCAGCAATAAACGCCTCAGTCTTTAAACGAGCTTCATCATCAGAATATTGAATTGGCGGAGATTTCATGAAGTAAGCCGAAGGTGCCACAAGAGTGCCACTTAGACCCCTGTCCAGGGCTAGTTTACAGCACCTTATGGCATCAATAACCACCCCTGCTGAATTAGGACTATCCCACACCTCCATCTTCACCTCCAGATTTAGTGGAACATCGCCGAAGGTGCGGCCCTCCATTTTCATATAGCAAAATTTGCGGTCAGTCAACCAGGGCACATAGTCACTGGGACCAATATGGACATTATCAGCACCAATATCGTAATCTAATTGTGAAGTAACGGCACCTTCCTTGGAAATCCTCTTAGATTCAAGACGCTCTCGCTCCAGCATGTTATAGAAATCAGTATTGCCCCCGATGTTCAACTGATAAGTTCGCTCCAGTTTGACACCACGGTCACGAAAAAGTTTAGTTAGTACACGATGCGTGATTGTGGCACCAACCTGAGACTTGATATCGTCGCCGATGAGAGGCAATCCCTTCTCAGCAAAGCGATTTTGCCAGTAACGCTCACGAGCAATAAAAACAGGTATGCAGTTGATAAAACTGCAGCCAGCAGTCAATATCTGCTCTACGTACCATTTAGTTGCCTCTTCACTACCCACCGGCAAATAATTAATCACCACATCAGTACCAGTATTCCGGAGGATGCTCACCACATCAGCAGTTGAACCTGGCGCCTTAGTGATAATCCGAGAAAGATACTTCCCTAACCCGTCGTGGGTCATGCCACGTTCAACCTTTACTCCTGTCTTGGGTACATCACAAAACTTAAAAGTGTTATTAGGCGGAGTGAAAATAGCTTCAGCCAGATCCTTGCCTACTTTGTTCTTATCAATATCAACTGCAGCTACAAAATTTATGTCGGATATACGATAGTCACCCAGATTGACATGCATCAAACCGGGAACAAATTCATCCTCTTTAGCATTCTTGTAGTACTGAATGCCTTGAACCAGTGAACAGGCACAATTACCAGCGCCTATGATGGCCACATTTATTGTTCCCATGGCAACAAACTTAGTAGAACTTCACGATCAAAATCCCCGCCAGCCACACCCATCCTTCGCTTGACTCTGACAGGTTTCCTACAAGACTTTAAGCCTTACCGATCCTGAATACCTTGGTTCTACACACAGAGCAGGTCCCCCTGACTGCTGGTCTTCCATTCTTAAGAGTAACAGAAACAGGATTCGAAATATCTCTCTTCGCGCGACACTTGAAACAATACGCTTGCATCCTACCTACCTCCTTTTGAATTAATTACCGGCTATCTACCATATCCCATTAAATAAAGCAATGTCAATACCATGTTTGAAAGAGCCCTGGTTATTTACCCGAGGCTTGCTCCGTCAATTTGAGCAACTCTGCCCCGCGCTCAATGGAATCATCATAATGAAAGCTGAGTTGCAGAGTGTGCTTTAGCCCTAAATGCAAAGCAAGTTGTCTTTGCAAGAAAGAGCAGGCAGAGTTAAAACCAGCTATCATCTCTTTCTTATCAGATTCATTCCCTAAAATACTGACAAATACTTTGGCATGCCTCAGATCAGCTGAAAGCTGAACCTCCGTCACTGAGACGAGTTCCTTTAGCCTCGGGTCATTAACTTTGCGCTCAAGCAAGGTGCTGATTTCTTGCTTGATGACCTTGCTCAATCGCTGTTCACGCCTGTTCATAATTAGCCTTGAAGCGGTAATTAATCTCCAGAAAATTACTTCTAGTCTACTCTTTGCTTCTGGTAGAGCTCAATAATATCACCAACGGAGAAATCGACAAAATTCTCCATGCCCACACCACACTCAAATCCAGAACTTACCTCAGTAACATCTTCCTTAAAACGCCTCAGACTGGAAACACGAGATTCAAAGAGCACTTTGGTTCCCCGCAATATTTTAGCCTGAGCATCCCGCCACATCCTGCCGTCCCTAACATAGACACCAGCAACTTTACCTCGCGGACCACCGTCAAAAACAGCCCGCACCTCAGCACGTCCAGCAATCACATCCACGTAAGTAGGCTCAAGCATCCCTTTCAATGCCTTGTCCATATCCTCTATTAGCTTATAAATTACATCGTAGAGCCGAATGCTTACCCCTTCAGCCTCGGCTAATTGCTTTGCTCCAGGAGATAGACGACTATTGAAACCAATAGCAATCCCTTTTGAAGCTGAAGCTAGAAGTACATCGCTTTCCGTGATGCTACCACTACCAGCATGAATAATATTAACCGCCACTTTTTTTGAACTTAGCCGTTCTAGAGAATTCCTTACCGGCTCAATGCTTCCATACACGTCAGTTTTCAAAACCACATTAAGCTCTTTTATCTGCCCCTTGTCTATCTGGCGAGAAAGAGCGGTTAAGCTCAGCGGAATTTGAGGCACGGTAGCTTCCTGCCTTTTCACAATACTTTGTGCTTCGTGTTCATCGGCAGCCACTTTGAAAATATTTCCCGAATTCGGCACACCACTTAACCCAAGTACTTCCACCGGAGTTGATGCTTCGGCTTTTCTAATTTGCTCCCCTTGTTCATTGAACATAGCCTTAATTTTGCCCCAGACATTGCCAGCTACTATAACATCACCTATTTCAAGGGTGCCGTTCTGAACTAGAAGAGTAGCCAAAGAACCTTTAGTCCTATCTAATCTGGCTTCAATAACTGCGCCCTCAGCAGCACGCTTGGGATTGGCTTTTAGCTCTAATATATCAGCAACGAGGAATATGTTCTCCAACAAATCTGATATTCCCTCTTTTTTCTTTGCCGAGATAGGAACACAGACAATATCACCACCCCATTCTTCGATGATCAACCCCCGGTCAGCAAGCTGCTGTTTCGCCAGGTCAGGATTAGCATCGGCCTTGTCAATCTTATTGATAGCTACTATTATGGGCACTTTAGCAGCTTTAGCATGGTCTATAGCTTCCACAGTCTGAGGCATAACACCATCGTCAGCAGCAACCACCAAAACCACAATATCAGTCACCCTTGCCCCACGAGCCCTCATCGCCGTAAAAGCTTCATGCCCTGGAGTGTCCAGAAAGGTAATCTTACGCTCATCAAGTATGCATTGATAAGCACCGATATGCTGAGTGATAGCTCCCACCTCGCGAGCAGTTACATTGGTCTTCCTGATAGCATCCAGCAGGGTTGTCTTGCCATGGTCGACATGCCCCATGACAGTGACTACTGGGGGGCGAGTTTCTAACTTTTTCCCCTTTGCCTTGCCAACATATACCATGCTCTCTGGTTCTGCTTTCCGCTGAGCCTGGCAGCCAAAATCCGTGGTTACTGCAGCTATAGTATCGAAATCAATAGCTTGATTGACACCGACCATAATGCCTTTCCTCATAAGTTGCTTGATGACTTTTACCGGCTCAACCTGAAGCATATCAGCAAGCTGCTTTACAGTGAGAGAAGATGGAACCTCAATTTGAGGCAAAGCCTGCGTCGTGTCTTTTTCTTTCCGCTCGCTCTTCGATTTCTTAGCCTTCAAATTTAGCTTCCTCCACAAGGCTGTCGCCATAATTTACCAAAACCTGGCGATTCTCAGCCCTAATTTTTGTTCGTAACGCATGTTCTAAGTGATTCCGCTTAAAGCCCTCTTCCCAGCAATTCTTCCGAGCACATAGATAAGCACCACGCCCCGGTTTCTTCCCCGATAAATCCAGCTCAATAGTCCCATTATTGGTGCACACCAGGCGAATCAAGTCTTTTTTATCCTTCTTCTGCCGACAAACAATGCAAGTGCGCTGGGGTATATGTTTATTCCTCATACTCCTCTTCAAAGCGAGGTTTTCTCGCTTTGCCTTTGGCTTTAGGTTTGCCCTTAGCTTTGGCTTTAACTTTGCCTTTGGCTTTAACTTTGCCTTTAGCTTTGCCTGGTTTCGCCTTCTCCTCCAAAGTCTCAACTTTCCCTGCCTCCGGCAAAATATCCTCGGCAAAACGAATTACCAGCTCCTCCTTGGTTACCTCAGAGGAAACTTCAGCAACAGTTGGAAATGACACAGGCTCTGATACCTCAAGCTCGCCTGCAGCCACAGGTACTTCTTCTTTTGTTTCCTCTTCAACAACCGCAACAACCTCTTCCTCTGCTAGTTCCTCGGGGATAGCTTCCATCACTTCAGCTTTTTCCGCTTCCGCCGCAGAAACACTCTTGATATCAATCCGCCACCCGGTAAGTCTTGCCGCCAGCCTGGCATTTTGCCCTTCCTTGCCTATAGCCAGAGAAAGCTGCCTATCAGGCACAATAACTCTAGCTACCTTTTCCCCTTCATTGAGTTCAATATTCGCCACTTGAGCAGGACTAAGAGCGTTAGTGATGAACTCTTTGGGAACAGCGCCCCAGGAAATTAAATCTATTTTCTCATTATTCAGCCCCTTGATAATGTTTTGTAGCCTGATACCTCGAGCTCCAAGACAGGACCCTATCGGGTCAATTCCCTCTTGCGTAGTTGATATCGCTACTTTGCTGCGGTACCCTGGCTCCCGAACTATCGCTTCTACCCTCACAGCACCACTGTGAACTTCAGGAATTTCCAGCTCAAAAAGACGACGAAGTAAGTTGGGATGAGTCCGGGAAACTACTATCTGCGTTCCCCTACCCGCCTGAATTATTTTTAGAAGGTAGAATCTAAGCCGCTGTCCTACTCGATAACGTTCGTTGGGTATTTGTTCACCAGCAGGCAATATCGCCTCCACCTTACCCAAGTTAACGTAAATTTGCGCAGGGCCAATAAACTGAACCACGCCGGTAGCAATTTCTCCCTCCCTGCTGGAAAATTCCTCATAAGTTTTCTGGTGTTCTGCCTCTCTTAGTCGCTGTAAGATAACTTGCTTTGCTGCATGCACTGCAATACGCCCGGCATCCATGAGT
>JAUWGN010000109.1 GCA_030606385.1 Dehalococcoidia bacterium | reverse complement strand
CAGGAGTATGCCTCCCACCCACCAAAGCACGTGGTTTTAGCTACAGGCTACGCTCCCTGTGTTGTTGCCTGCCCTGCCGGCGTTAATGCCCAAGGCTATGTAACTAAAATTTCAGAAGGTAAACCTGAAGAAGCCATGGAGGTGCATCGGAGAGCTACGCCCTTTGCCGGGGTCCTCGGGCGGATTTGCCCCCATCCCTGTGAAGTAGAGTGTGAACGCAAGAAGGTTGAGGAGCCGATAGCTATCCGCTCTCTAAAACGCTTCATGGCTGACTACGAGCTTAAAAAGGGCAGACCAAGGGCGACACCTGTCGAAAAGACAAAGGAAGCCAAGGTAGCCGTTGTCGGCTCCGGGCCAGCGGGGTTAGCCTGTGCCTATGACCTGATTAGGCAGGGGTACCCGGTTACTGTCTTTGAGGCAGCGCCTAGGATTGGTGGTCTGCTACGCTATGGTATTCCTGATTACCGACTGCCCAAGGCAATATTGGATAACGATATAAACTATATTGAAGAGCTCAGCATGGAGGTAAAGACGAATAGCCCAGTGAAAGACTTGGTAGATATATTCAAACAGGGCTACAAAGCAGTTTTCCTGGCAACCGGTGCCGGAATCAGTCAGAAGTTGGGTATTCCGGGTGAGGAGGCTAATGGGGTACTCCATGCTCTTGACTTGCTGAGGGAGGTGAATTCGGGGAAGAAGGTTAGCCTTGGAAACCGGGTAGTAGTTATCGGGGGTGGCAATGCCGCTGTGGATGCAGCCAGGGTTGCTCGCCGTCTAGGAGCTAACGAGGTTTCAATTATTTATCGTCGTTCTCGAGACGAGATGCGGGCCATTGAGAGTGAAGTTTGTGAGGCGGAGCGGGAAGGGGTGGAGCTCAATATCTTAGCTACACCAGTTGAGCTATTAACTAAAAATGGTCAACTAAAAGGTATCCGATGCATAAGGATGAAATTGGGAGAACCTGATAGCAGCGGACGCCGGCGACCAATACCTATCAAAGGTTCGGAATTCAACATAGATATTGATAGTGTAATCATAGCTATCGGGCAGGCAGTGGACAAACCGATGCTGCCCCGGGAACTTGAATATACTGACAGGGAGACTTTATCAGTTAACGCAACCACGCTTCAAACCAACATTAAAGGTGTTTTTGCTGGTGGTGATGTAGTTGATGGTCCGTCTGACGTTATTACCGCTATTGCCGCTGGCAAGAAAGCAGCCATCTCTATTGACAACTACCTCAGCGGGGTAGACCTAGAAGAGGGAAGACCAGCCACACTTCAAAAGGTAACAGATATACCAAAAGAGGGAGTCGTGACCAAAGCGCGGAGCGCTATGCCAACACTTAAACCAGAGGAACGAAAGGGCTTTGCTGAGGTTGAGCTAGGCTTCAGTGAAAATGAGGCTATCGGAGAAGCCAAGCGCTGCTTACTGTGCGGCTGCTCGGATTGCCTGGATTGCCACAGGGTCTGCTTCTATGAGGTCCACTCCATCAGCAGGATGGGACATACCCAACAAAAGCCAGAGAATTGTGATGGCTGTGGTCTCTGTGTAGAATTTTGCCCACGTCATGCCCTGGCTTTAGTAGAAGAAGAGAGGAAATAGAAGAGTGTTAAGAGCCGGGGGTAGGTGTTATTGGCACACATATCCATGCCTAGCCCCTGCCCCCCCAACACCAAGCCGTGACGGCGATACTTTATCTTGATTTAGACAAACTATAAAAGATTATTAGGAGGTAAAATGGTAGATTGGGGAAAACGAGGCAAAGTTGCTCAAAACATACTTGAATCAATAGCGGTTACCCCATTAGTAAAACTAAACAAGGTAACCAAAGAAATAGACGCAGATATTCTAGTCAAACTGGAGTGGTTTTCCCCCACCGGTTCGATTAAGGATAGAATCTATTATCGGATGATTACGGAAGCAATAGAAAAGCAGATTTTAAAACCAGGCATGGAAATTTTAGAAACTTCCACCGGTAATGCTGGAATTGCTTGCGCTTTGGTAGGTGGTCTATTAGGTTATCCGGTAACTATTATTCTTCCTGACGGAATGAGTATTGAGAGAACCAAAATCATGCAGGCATATGGAGCCAAAATTGTCTATACGCCTGGTGCAGAATCAGATGTAGACCTTTGTCTAATAAAACAAGAGGAAATTATAAAAGAAAATCCCGGAAAATATTGGGTGCCTAGTCAATATACCAACGCAGACAATATTATGACCCATTATCTTACCACCGGTCCTGAAATTTGGGAACAGGCAGGGGGTAAAGTTGATGCCTTCGTGGCTACTCAAGGAACCGGGGGAACAATTACCGGAGTGGGCAAATATCTCAGAGAAAGAAATCCCAAGGTGCTCCTTTACGCTGGTGAGCCCACCGAAGCGCCGATGCTAGCCAGAAGAGAATGGGGGTCCCATCGGATTGAGGGTATCGGTGACGGATTTGTTCCGCGAAATCTAGACCTAAGTTTACTCAACGGCATTTTTCTATCCACTTCAGGGGAGGCTATTGAAATGGGTAAGAGGTTATCTTTAGAAGAAGGATTATTTTGTGGCATCTCCTCGGGGGCAAATGTAGTTGGGGCTATTAAGCTGGCTAAGCGACATCCAGAACTTGAGGTAATTGTTACAATGCTCAATGATACTGGGCAGCGTTACTTTTCTACTCCATTATGTGGTGTTGAAAAGCATATTGAAATTCCCGAAAGAGAGCACCCCTTTGATGATTATACTATAGTGGAACTTGATAAATATCAGGCGGGCTGGGAGATTGTAGAGTGAGAGCTTTAACTTTTAGGGGAGACGTGTTAAGGCTACAGGCTTTTGAGAAGTTTCAGAGTTAAGGAGGGGAAATGCAGGCGGATATAGAAGGGGAAGTTCTCAAACTTATTGAAAAAAGACGAGACGAAATCGTTGAATTTCTGAGGAAATTGATAGCTTTTCCTAGTGTGACTGGGGACGAGGGCAAAATTCAAAAGTTTGTTGCCCACAAACTTGAAAGTATAGGGCTTACCGTTGATATGTGGGAACCTGACCTCGAGGAGCTGAAAAAACATCCCGCCTATGTTCCTACTGAAGGTAAATATACCAACCGACCGAATGTTGTTGGAATATACAAGGGGACAGGAAACGGAAAATCTTTGCTTTTCAACGGTCATGTTGATGTCATTCCTCCCGGGCCTTTAGATGCCTGGGAACACCAACCCTGGGCAGGAGATATTGAAGGGAATCGGTTGTATGGAAGAGGGGCTTCAGATATGAAGAGTGGCCTGGCGGCAATGACAATGGCCTTTGATAGCTTAATGCGTTTGAACGTCAGGTTGAAGGGAGACGTAATCCTTGAATATACCATGGATGAAGAGCTGACCGGCAATGGAACATTAGCCTGTGTAGTGAAGGGATATCAGGCTGATGCTGGTATTTGTTGTGAGACCAGCAGCCTTCATGTTCAGCCAGCTTGCATAGGGAGGATCTGGTTTGAAATCTCTGTTCGGGGGAAACCAGCTGGGATCCAGAGAAGATGGGAAGGTGTAAATGCGATAGAAAAGGGTTACGCAGTTGTGGAGGCTGTTTCGAACCTTGAAAATATTAGGATTAATGAATTGAAACACCCTCTCTATCCTGATAATCGAAGTGCGCTTCCTTGTATGGTCGGTGTGTTTCAATCTGACTCCTTTGCCAGCGCATTCCCTGATACTTGTCTGCTTAAAGGGAGTATCGCTACTCTGCCTGGAGAAGACACAAATGAGGTGAAACGAAGCTTTATTGAACATATCTTGACTTTCTCAAAAACAGACCCTTGGCTCAAAGACAACCCACCTGAAGTTAGATTTGTTGGCTATTGTGGTGACCCTGCTGAAATATCTCCGGAGCATCCAATCGTCAAAGCTGTGAGTCAAAAATTTGCTGTTGTCTCTGGGCAAAAGCCTCAGATTACCGGGAGACAGGGAGCAGCTGATACTAGATACCTTATAAAATACGGCAATACACCGACGGTAATCTTTGGCCCCGGCTTGACAGAGCAGATGCATGCCACCAATGAGTGGGTGGATATTGACAACGTAGTTACTGCTACCAAGGTTTTGGCTCTGACCACCATGGATTGGTGTGGCTATGAATAATGAGTGGCTCTGGGCGTCTCTGGACTAGGAATCTCCGAGGATTTCGCTATCGCGCAGGTAGGTGTGGACGAAATCATCCAATTTGCTAGAGAGAAGATTCAGGGTCTAAATCCTGATTGCCTTTTCATCTCCGGCACCAACTTCCGAGGCATGGAAGCTATCCCTCGCTTGAAAGCGGCTTTTGGCAGTGTGTGAGCTGGACATTCACCTCTTGAGGCTTGGCAAATCT
>JAUWGN010000050.1 GCA_030606385.1 Dehalococcoidia bacterium | reverse complement strand
AATCCGAAGGAAATCGGAATCTGAAACGCTTACAGAAACATAATCCCCAGTAATTACTGGTGGTTTGATGGCTCTTACTACGATTCGAATAGGCTGATTTTCATCGCGGTACACGACTATCGTAGGATCTACACCACCCTTTTTCTTCTTTGCTTCCGCTATTTTCTGTAACAAGGCTCTTTCTTCTTCAGAAAAGTTCTCGCCCATAGCAATGCGCCTCCTGATGAACTGTGGCACTCTCTGTAGCTGAGCTTGCTAAATCCCTATCGCCCAAGAATTATATACTCAGCCCGTAATCTTGGAAAGGAAATCGGCCACCAAGACCTTGGTGTTGGTTTTAACTTTCATCATGATATCCTTGAATAGCATATCTAGTTAAACATTTTGGCTTATTGTGCAGCAACAAGAAGATGCTTTGTTTAATACCTTTGGATCATGATATTTTGATAGAATTTGTAGTCAAGAAAAAAGTTGACTCTATATGGTCGTCATTTTGTCCTGTGATTGTTTTTTTCGCTTTCCTCTGCTTGGCCGTCCCACAATAGCTCACTGCCGAAAAGTGCGTCAAAAGATAATAATACAGCGGGCATACTTTTCTAACGGGATACTTTACAGAAACGGCATAATTTATTTATTCTTAATTCATTGGTAAAAAAATGATGCGTCCAAGGATTCGAACTAATGTAGATCGTATTGGCTATTCCTTTGAAGATATTGAACAGATTACCGGCACTATTGAGATTGAATTGTCTTCTAAGAAATTAACAGCCCCGAAAACATGTCCTCATGGGAGAATTGTCATCCCGAATAGACTTTCATTCTTCTTTCGGATTGATCCCGATGCCAATGATATGGAGATCAATTTAGGTATCAAGCTTGGGGAGCCTCTGATATCGAAGAAGGCTTATAGTTTCAGCGGAGATGACGTTGCTTCTACCAATAAACTAATTGTATTGATTGACAAAGGGAAAATCGTCGAAGCTATTCTAAATGGCAACAAGCTAGCCGACATCACGCCATATTCGTGGGAACATAAAATAAACCACTTCGAGACGCATAAGAAGATACTTGAGGACATCCTCGGGGCTGAATGGTTCACTTTGGATGTCCAACATAAAGAGCGACACCCGGCCTACATAAGATGGGCGTTATGTAATGATATTTTAGAGCGCGGTTTTAAATACCCTGACCATGTAGGATTCCTTCCGGAGATCACTGCTATGGTGTTAGAAAACCATGCTCTCCTATTGGGCAGCCATGGTGATGCAGATAAGAATATATTCGGAAGTCTTACTAATTATGGGGCTGCCAGTGTCATAAAAAGAATCCAATCAGAGATAGTTGATTCGGAGAAGTTTGGTGATTTGCTTCTTGAGCTAACCTATGCGGCCTGGCATATCTCGAGGGAGCACAATGTGAAACCCACCGACGAACAAGGGACGGCTGATTTTGAAATACTAATTCCTGGGCATGATTTCCCTATATATACTGACTGCAAGAGAATTAAAAGGGATACCAGTGATAGTCGGTTTGGTGACGTCATAAAAAAGGCTAACAAGCAAATCAAGACCTCAAGCAAAGGTAGAGATTGTTTTGGGCTAGTCGCCATTGATATTTCGAGTAGAATTAAGCCACCTGAAAGATTAACGGATGAATTCCCTGCTGAGGTTCAACGAGTATCCGCCATGATTCAAAGTATATTAAAAGAGCACTATACATCCGTTAGCGCAGTTATGCTATTCTGGAATGAGTTCAGCATGTTGGGTAATCCTTCAGAAGAACCAAAATCAAAAGTTACTTTGCGAAGACGTACTCATCTTATCAGGCATATACACCCAAGCAAGACTTTGCCGGATTCATCGATCCTTTCAGAAACTGGCAATACGGTCGAGTTCAATATCTACTGGCAGAAACGACGAATTGAATTCCTTACCTTGGGTATAGCCAGTAGTTAGCGAATTGATTACGCTTACTGGAACTTTCCTTGTGATTTCACTTAATGACGGATTGTGCGACCGATGGAAAAGCCCCAGTAAATGAGCGCCATAGCTATGAAATGGGTGCCCGTGCAGTTACTATGGCATCCCCTGAGAATCGTTCTATCCGTTTGCCATAGCACTTAACATCTCATCGGATTGTTATTTGATTGAAATTCCGATGGAGATAAGTTCGGCGAAGAGTAGAACGTTAAGTTCTGGCTCGGACAAGCAACAATTATCCCATTGCCTGTCTTCTGCGCCCCTTGATAGCGAGGACTATGCTGCCTATAACCCCTACTAAAAAAGCTGCCGGGCACAGGAAAACAGCAATAATGAAGAACGCCACATGAAAGACCTCCATCAGATGGCTCAATGCACTGATGTGGCTGGTGAGTATGGTCAGGCCATAAAAGACATTATGCAGCACAACAAAGACAATGAACCCAACCACTGATGCTCCCAGCAAGATTAAGAACATCTTCGTTCTTTTCCAGGTGCGTGTTACCGCGACGATCAAGGTGATGACTGCCAGGTAGCACAGAACTATGCCAGGCAGATTATCGCTAACCCCAACGAGAATAGCGCCTATCACCAGGGCACAAAATATCCCTGCCAGTACAAATAGTTCCTTTCGCTTTCTTCTGCCTTCGGCATTTTCTTCAAAAGTGAAGAATCTTCTAATGGATGTCCCCACCATTAGGAAGAACTTCTTCAGGGAAAACCTTTTCATCATTTCACGTCTCCCTATCTGCCTTTCGTGTAACCATTCCGGCGTTTGGAATAGCCACTGCCAAGGCTAGAATGCCGCCCTATCTTACCATATTTGGGAATAGAAGCGGATAAACCTTGATGCCGTGCCCCGCTGTTTGAAAGGCTAAAGAAGGGAAACAGCTAAATGAGGCAATGTCTTGCCAGGCAACTGGATGCGCACAAGGTATTGACAACAGCACCATACTCTATTATATAGTAGTTCCCCAACGAACATGGCAAAAAGGAGGTGACAAATGGCTCAGCAAGGGTCAACTTGGGGTGACCCCACGATGGCGGGCTTGTTTGCCGTAGCGGCTGGCAACACTGCCGTTTGGGCAATCTTGACCGAGAGGATAGCAATCACAGATGCGTCCATCTTCATTGCCTGGCTTCTGGCAGCAGGGCTAATCTTGACCATCGTCGGGCTGATAGGTCTAAGAAATGGAGACACAATTAACGGAGTCCTGAATTTATGTTTCGGAGTATTTTTCTTCGCTACCCCGGCACTGACTTACATATTTCAGTTCTGGGGCGGGATGCCGTTACTGGCGCTTGGCATTCCTGGTATCCCCACCACAATCGTCAACGGATACGTATTCATCATACTGGGGATAGTTCTGGCGACCTTTGTCCCGATACTGGGGCGCACGAGCTGGACACCGTCTGTGGCTATGCTCATAATGGTGATCGGTATATTCCTGATGGCCTTTTATCTCATGCAGGGCTTCCCACCAATGGGGATATGGCCACTGATAGGGAAGATAGCTGGCTGGTTCCTCTTGATAGGTGGGCTGATAATGCTCTACATTGGTATGGCTGTAGCGCTGCTTACGGGCTTTGGAAGAATGATTCTGCCGCTTGGTCGCCCAATTTTCAAGTAGGCTAACCAGCGACCTGGACTTAAGCCTTTGATTGCGAGGGCAATCGAAGGCGCGGTTTACCCTGGCCAGGGTTTAGAAACCCTGGCCAGGGTTTTTAACGCCGTGATGCGCACGAAATAAGCCACGGTGTTCAACAATTTATGGGTGGCTATTTCGAGCGGAATTGCTTCGCTTCACTCGCAATGACATAAAAGGGGCTCACAATGACACCACTTCTTTGTCGTTGCGAGGAGTAGTTTAAAAATGTAGTTGCCCAATTTATTGGGCAATTGTGCCTGATGAATCAGGCAACTACAAAATCCGGAGGCGAAGCAGATTGCACTGACACCCCGCAGGGGAAATCCTAAATAAATCCCACTGTAGTAGCTTTCAGCCTTCAGCTACGAGCTTTCAGCTATCAGCCATTAGCTGAGCGCTGACTGCTGATTACTGACTGCTTTTCATTTTGCCTTTTGACTTTCCTTCTAGCCCCAAGCGATGAAGCTGACACCGAAGAGGCAGATGCATCAGGACCTATGAATCAACTCTTTAAGTTGCTTCGGGTTGTTGCTTCTCGCCATAGCTTCTTTAACAGTGACCTTGTGGTTTTTCACCAGGTAAGCTAATGACTGGTTCAAACTCTGTAGACCGTCTTTAGCACCAATCTGTATAACACCGGGCAATTCAAAGGTTTTACTAGTGCGAATTAAGTTTCTAACAGCAGGGGTAGCAATCAAAATCTCAAAAGCCGCTATTCTTCCTTTGCCTCCAATCCGTGGCAACAGGGTCTGCGACAGCACCGCTTCTATTATCTGAGATAGCTGTAATCTAATCTGGCGTTGCTGGTCGGGAGGGAAGACATCAATTATGCGGTCAACAGTCTGGACAGCATCAATGGTGTGTAATGTAGCCAGCACTAGCTGTCCTGCTTCCGCTGCAGTGATAGCTGCGCCTATGGTCTCCAGGTCACGCATCTCGCCCACGAGAATCACGTCAGGGTCGTGACGGGGAACATGCACCAAGGCACTGGCAAACGACTCAGTATCATCACCCAGTTCTCGCTGGGCGATAATGCATTCTTTGTTTTGATGCACGTATTCAATGGGGTCTTCAATAGTGATGACATTCCGTCTTTCATTCTCATTAAGATGGTTAATCATTGCGGCTAGAGTGGTGCTCTTGCCAGTTCCGGTAGGCCCGGTAACCAGGATAAGCCCCCTGGGCATAAGAATAAGCTCCTTGCAAATCTGGGGTAACTCAAGTTCATCAATAGTCGGAACTGTAGCTGGTATCCGGCGGAAGGCGATGCTTATTGTCCTTCTTTGATTCAATACGCTGACTCGAAATCCAGCTAACCCATCAATACTATAGGCTAAATCTAACTCCAGATTTCGGTAAAAAGCCTTCCGTTGACTAGCAACAGTAATATGCTCAAAAGCCTCTTTAACATCTGTGGGTGTAACTGGCGGCAAATCTTGCTGTGGTATAAGCACACCATCGATACGCAGCGCCGGTGGGCTTGGAACCCTCAGATGTAAATCTGAGGCATCCTTTTCTACCATTAAGCGAAGAAGTTCATCTATTTGCATGCTAATGCCTCCATAGCTGCAACAACGCTCAACTCCCTTCCGGGACTGGTTACTCTAACTGCAGTAAGAACGTCCCGGTAAACCCAACATAGTTTCTCCACTGACATCTTAGTTCTCTGCCTGGCTGAAGGCCTGCAACTCTGGCTACCAGCCATTTTTGTTATCCTCACTTCAGTCCTATATTACTATATATATTATATAGATTATTATTCCAACAAGGAAGCATCTCCATAGAAGCAGTATACCAAAATTTGTGCTCCGATAGAATGGTATGTTGCTTTGTGATTCTCCACTTATCCGGGTCTAGCTTCTTCAGCTTCAGCAGGCTATGGTCCTGGTGCCAAACAATCCCAGGAAGAGAGCATTTCCCACAGCGTGGGAGGCATTAAGCTAAAAGCTGCCAAGTTCAGTGAAGAGCAAGGTGCTACTTGAAAGCATAGGCAAAGTATAACCAGAATAGATATTCATTATAAGTCCGAAGATAAAGGCGGAGATAATGCTAAAGCCTACTAACCATTTTCCACTTAACGGGTTTGAAATTCCAATGCCGCTGAGGGTTATTCAGCCTGATAGGCCCAAGTGAATCGCTTTTTATATCTTTCCATTATGGCTATGGTCCTGGTGCCAAACAGTCCCAGGAAGATAGCGTTCCCCACAGCGTGGGAAACATCAAACCAGAAGCTGCTGAGCTCGGCGAAGAGCAGAGTGCTAAGCGTCAGAGGGCCGGCAAAGTAGAGCCAGAAATAGACATTCATTATAAGTCCAAAGATAAAGGCAGAGATAACGCCAAAGCTTACCAGCCATTTTCTAGTTAACGGGATTGCTTCGCGGAAGCTTCCCTGAGTGCTACGAGATTGCTCCGCTGTCCCTTCGCTACACTCAGGGCTCTGGCTCACCGCAATGACATACTCTGGAGTGGAACGACGCATGAATCGCCCCAGATAGCCAGCACCACACCCTATCAACCCCCAGGCAAGCATCTGGTATAGCGTCCAGGGACCCTGCCCTAAAAAGAAATTGGAGATGAGCGGCGTCATCGCCCCCACCATAAAGCCAGATACAGGACCAAAGACATATCCAGCGCAAATTATCAAAAAGGTGCATGGCTGAAAGTTGGGAATGGCACCAAAAGGAATTCTCAACACCGCCGACATAGTGGCTAACATGGAAATCAAAGCTATCTCTTTGGAGCTCTGGGTAACTGATTCAAAACTGAAGAAAAAGGCCAGTATGACCAGGATAGCAAGCAGGGTTGCCATTAACGCCCAGTTCACCAGGGCATTTAACGAAGGCATTAGCACAAAGCAAACAGAAAGACCCACGCCAAGAAATATCATCAATGCCAGAGGGAAATATCTTTTATTCATGCTAATGCCTCAATCATCTCGTCAGCAGTCAATATATTGTCAGGGACACCATAACTTTTAAGAGCCTGTGCCAGACGGTTTATCTGGGGCGAGAATAACAACGCTCGTGATAGCACTTCCCGCTTGGGACCGTCCACCACGATTTTTCCCTCGCTGAGCAATACTACTCTATCGCTAAACTCAGCTACCATCTCCACATCCTGGGTCACCAGAATTACCGCTCTGCCATCTATTCGATATTCGTCCAGGAATCGCATTAACTCAGCCTTTAGCCGGTATTCCATCCCTCTGGTAGGCTCATCAAGGATAATTACCTGGGGCTGAGCTACCAGGATAGAAGCCAAAGCCACTCTTTGTTTCTCTCCGCCACTCAGGAACCGAGGATATTGGTATCTATATTGCATCAGATCAAATCTTTCCAGCGTTTGATTGATCAATGGCTTAGCTTCTCCACCCTTGACTTCCAGGTTATTCAAGGTGAAAGTAAGCTCCTCTTCCACCGTGTCGCAAAATAAATGGTCGTTGGGATTTTGAAAAACATAGCCCACTTTTCTAGATAACTCAGCCACAGTCGCTTCCTTAGTATTGATGTCATCAAGAATAACAT
>JAUWGN010000034.1 GCA_030606385.1 Dehalococcoidia bacterium | reverse complement strand
GATCCTAAGGGGGTTGTGTATACACACAGGGGACTTGTATTACACAGTTACGCAGTAGGCGTGACACTTGGCGGTTCAGAAGATGATTGTGCACTGCATATAGCTCCTATGTTCCACGCAAATGCCTGGGGTGGCCCTTTTGCAGCAACGATGGCAGGATGCAAGCAAGTTTTTCCAGGACGAGAAGTGCTGAACATGGAAAAGCTATGCAGGATGATAGCGGATGAAAAAGTGACCTTTACCGCAGGAGTGCCCACCATATGGATGATGCTTTATGACTACCTGGAAAAAGGTGGATGGCATGACTTTTCATCACTTAAGGCTATATACAGCGGAGGATCAGCCGTCCCGAGGTATCTTATGGAAGGATTGAACGAAAAATACAACTTCGCAATTGTGCAGGCATATGGAATGACCGAGACCGGACCACTTGCCCATGTAGCCTTACCGAAAAGCTACATGGTTGACTGGCCTATGGAAAAACTCTATGACGTGAAATCCAGTGGAGGGCTTCTTGTCGCGGGGCTTGAGGTAAAGCTAGTTAACGACAAGGGTGAAGAGGTCAAATGGGATGGCAAGGAATGGGGAGAGATCTTATTCAGAGGACCATGGGTTGCCAAAGAGTACTATAAGGATCCCGAGCGCTCCAAGGCTGCATTCGAAGGAGGATGGCTGCACACTGGTGATGTAGGTACAATGGATGAGGAGGGGTATGTGAGACTTGTGGACAGGACAAAGGATCTGGTTAAGAGTGGAGGTGAGTGGATATCATCAGTTGACCTTGAAGATGCCATAATGGCTCATCCAAAGGTTCTAGAGGCTGCTGTTATCGGGATTCCACATCCTAAGTGGCAGGAGAGGCCGCTGGCATGTGTGGTACCCGTACCGGGTGAGACTGTGACTGCGGATGAATTAAAAGAGTTTCTACAAGACAAGGTTAAGGTCTCATGGTGGATACCGGATGAATTTGTGTTCATAGATGGGATACCAAAGACAAGCGTCGGGAAATTCAACAAGATAGACCTGAGGAAGATGTATGCTGCTGGTGAGTTAAAAGGATAGCTTTTTGCAGCAGAGAGCAGGTCAGATATCGAAGGTGGTGGCAGTACCTTGCCTCCTCATCGTTATACTCCCGTTGCTCTTTGCTACCGCATTTGGTGTCTCGCCGTCGCTGACTATGAAGGTGGTTGGCTCAACCTTTGCCTTGGAGTATCTTGCCATCCCACTGGGTATTGCCCTGAAGTTGCCACCTTTATGTGTCTTCCTCACGGTAGTCTCTGCAGGCATAGGGATATTCATCCTCGCGCTCGGCATATTCCACCTCCTGGGGGCACAGTCTCAAAGACTCGTCACTTTTCTGCTCAAATTTAGGGGCAAGGTATGGCGGTGGGAAAAGTATGGAATCTATGGCTTGATACCTGGTGCCACTATTCTTGGGGTATATGGCTGTGCAGCACTGGTTTGGTTCCTCGGCTGGAATACAAGACGGTCGACGCTGTTCACCATCATAGGCTTTGTCCTCATCTCGACTGTACTTCTATTTTCAAGCATCGGCATTCTCAAGATGATTTCGCCGGGCTGAGGGAACAAGGACAGTGTCGCTCACCAGCGGCGATTAAGAAGGCGTCGGGAAAGTAACAAAACGCTAGCTTGTTAAATATTCACGGCAGAGGCTAAGTTAAGAAAACTTCTGGCGTCTATGGCTTCACAGCCAGGTATTGTAAATAGAGCAGCTTGCAGTTGATTTCGGTATCTTCAGCACCGCTGGGGCCATGAGCTTGCTTTATTGAAGCTCGCATCAAATTGTCATCAAAAATCGCCTTTGGGAATGCTTGCTGCAGCTTGGTAACTACGATGTTAAAGTTCGCCAGTGAGGAAGAAGCCATTTCACCCTTTAAGAATGAATAATCCGCCTGATTGTGGATTATCTCCACCGCAGGCTCTGATGATTTCCGAGTGTAGAGTCTGGCAAAATATTTAGTGACTGCGGAGCTTTCCTTGACTTGTTTCTTTTCGGTGCGCCACATAGGTATCCCACCCATTAGAGCAGTCCTACCTAAGCTAAACTTCCTGGTGACTTCAGTTTTTTCCTTAGGCACATAGGTTTCTTTCCTGCCCTTGATAATCAAGAAGGCTTCCCTGGACTTCATCTCCCGTTTTTGCCCACCCCGGTCGTAGAACAGGACACATCCCTGTCCCACTTCCACAGTATGTGGGATAAAATCTTCCGAAGAGCGGCAAAGCTCTGACTCGGTGCACAGAATTGGCACAAGCCCCAAGTTCCTCAGTCTCTGGGCGACAGATTCCGCGGTCTGCTTGCCCTCGTAATGGGCAACTATCTTAGGTACCTTCCCGGCAAGGAGAAGTCTTGTTCCGTAAGGCTCTTTCCCGATAATGGTTGCCACTTCAGTTATAACACCTGTCTCAGGGGCAACCGAAGGAACTAAAGCAAGATATACAATTCCCGACTTTCCCATGGAACCCTGCTCGCCTCGACTGCTATTATTGGTGCCTTCTTTGGAGCTCCATTTCCCTTAACTCACCGCGTTTAATTCTGCCGCTTATTGTCTTGGGAAGCGTCCGCACACATTCTATTTCCCGGGGATACTTGTAAGACGACTCCACAAAGAACCCCGGCAGCTTTTCATGCACGTGGCTTCACGTTACTTCTCGTCCAATTCAATATCGTGTCAAGAGATGTGCCTGGCAAGAATATTTCTTTGACGCCTGCCTCTTTAAGCTTCGGGATATCTTCTTCGGGAATAATGCCGCCGCCAACAACCGTTATCTCCTCCGCTCCATCCTTCTTTAGTAGCTCGATTACCCGTTTGAACAAAGTCATGTGAGCTCCGGAAAGGCAACTTAGCCCGATTAAATCAACGTCTTCCTGTAAAGCTGCAGCAACAATCTGTTCTGGCGTCTGATGTAAACCGGTATATACTACCTCAAATCCAGCATCACTATAAGCGCGAGCTATAATCCTTGCCCCCCGGTCATGCCCATCGAGTCCAGGTTTGGCAACCAGAATTCTTAGCTTTTCCCTGAAGTTCATTTTCCCTGAACGAAACTAACTGTGTCCTCCTGCTAATAGAATCCCGGGTCTCGATATTCCCCAAAAACCTCCCTCCACACATCACAAATTTCCTGCTCAGTACCATATTCCCTTACTACCTCTATCACATAAGGCATCAAGTTCTTATCGGTCTTAGAGGCAGCGCGAAGATCATTCAACTTTCGAATCACACTCCTGTTATCTCTCGTCCTTTTTACCTCGTTCAATCTGCCAATCTGCTCTTTCCCAAGTTCATCACTTATTTTCAGTATTTCAGGAGGAGCCTCTTCCTCAACAACATACTTATTCACGCCCACTAGAACCTTCTCACCTTTGTCTATCTGCCGCTGGTAATGATAGGCAGCCTTAGCAATCTCCATCTGAGGAAATCCTTTATCAATAGCAACAATCATGCCCCCCAGATCATCTATTTTATTAATGTACTCCCAAGCTTCTTCCTCTATCTGGTTAGTCAGAGACTCCACAAAATAGGAGCCAGCCAGGGGATCTATAGTGTCAGTGACCCCTATCTCATCACAGATAATCTGTTGGGTCCGCAAAGCGATCATGGCAGCAGACTCAGATGGCAAAGCTAGTGTCTCATCCAGAGAATTGGTATGCAGAGACTGTGTTCCTCCTAGAACTGCCGCTAGTGCCTCAGTTGCTGTCCTAACGACATTATTATAGGGCTGTTGTGCAGTCAACGAGCAACCTGCAGTCTGAGTATGAAATCTCATCCACCAGGAGCGAGGATCTTTGGCTTTGAATTTGTCCTTCATAATCTTAGCCCACATCCTTCTAGCTGCTCTGAACTTAGCAATCTCCTCAAAGAAATCAAGGTGAGAATTGAAGAAAAATGACAGACGCGGTGCGAAAGAGTCGACATCCAGCTTCTTCCTTTCAATAACATCCTGCACATACGCTATACCGTCAGCCAAAGTGAAGGCCAATTCCTGAACAGCAGTAGACCCCGCCTCCCGAATATGGTAACCACTGATGCTCACGGTATTCCACGTGGGAACATATTTAGTACCAAATTCAATAGTATCACTTATCAGCTTAACCGATGGCTCAGGCGGGAGCATGAACGTCTTCTGGGCAATGAATTCTTTTAGCATATCGTTTTGAATTGTCCCCCCAATCTTATCCCAGCTCACCCCACATTTTTCAGCCACAACTAGATACATCGCCCAGAGTATGGACGCAGGGGGATTGATAGTCATGGAGGTGGTAACACTATCAAGGGGAATCCTATCGGTCAAAATCTGCAAATCTCGCAGCGTATCAATTGCCACACCACACTTCCCACACTCGCCTAGAGCTCGGGGCGAATCGGTATCATATCCCATCAAAGTAGGAAAATCGAAGGCAGTGCTCAGCCCTGTTTCACCTTCTCTCAGTAACAGATGCCACCTCTTATTAGTATCCTCGGCACTTCCCAGACCCGAGAACATGCGCATTGTCCATTCTCTACCTCGATACATTGTAGGTTGGCATCCCCTGGTAAACGGAAACATGCCGGGATAGCCAATGTCTCTAGCAAAATCGAGGCCTTTAATGTCTTCCGGAGTATAAATTCTCTTTATCTCCAGGTCAGAAACAGTGGAGAACCTCTCTTTCCTTTCAGGTTTTTGCCTGAAGGTTTCTTGTACTTCTTTGTCCCACTCTTTCCTACCCTTACGGACATGCCCTAAGGTCTCTTCTGTAAACATGACTTTCCCCTTTAATAATTACTTTGTCCGGTAGCTTCGAAGCCTATCCGAAGCTGTGACCCCCGCAGCAAGTTCAGGAAAGTATATAAAGTGTTGGCGGGACGAGTCAAACACGATGATGATAACCAGGAAGACGATATCTTATACAGTGCTATTACAATCCCAGCTGTGAGGAGATTCCTTTCATCGCCTCAATGCCCAGAGTGATAAATTCCTCGAGTTCAAGCCCGAGTTCTTGACATAAGGCGATTTGCTCCCGGTTAACTCCGGCAGCAAATCTTGGCTGGCGGGAATGTTTCATTACTGATTTAGTGGTCAGTCCAGCCAACTTATCAGGACGAACTAAAGCGGAGGCGGTGATGAGCCCGGTGAGCGGGTCAGCACAGAGGAGCGCCGTATCAAGCTTTGTTTTTCTGGGAATGCCATGAGCTTCATTATGGCACAATATAGCACGAGCCATTTCATCGGTAGCCCCAAGCTCCCTGGCAATATCCGCCCCTAGCTTACCGTGAGTATTGAGGTCGCCTTCAACCAGTTCCATATCTATATCGTGTAACAATCCAGTAAGTCCCCACTCCTCCTCATCCCCACCCAGCCTTTTTGCCAGGGCTCTCATGATCGCTTCAGTAGCGAGCATATGTTTCATAGTGTTCTCATCTTGAATATTAGCTCTGACCGAATCCAGAATCTCTTTTCTATTCATAGCTTAACTGAGGTTGCCCTAGCCCGCTCATGGTAATATCCCTGTGGTAATATACCACGAAGATAATTTCCAGTAAAGGAGTCCCCTATCTCGGCTATTTCCTCTGGTGTGCCAGTAGCTACAATATAGCCTCCTTTATCACCAGCTCCGGGACCGAGGTCAATAACCCAGTCGGTGTTTTTGATTACATCCAGGTGGTGCTCAATAATAATGACCGTGTTGCCATAATCAACCAACCGCTGCAGCACTTGAAGAAGAGCGGCAACATCGGGGAAGGAAAGCCCTGTAGTTGGCTCATCAAGAATATAGAGTGTCTTGCCCGTGGAACGCCGGGATAGCTCAGTAGCCAACTTCACCCGCTGTGCCTCACCACCGGAAAGAGTAGGGGCTGGCTGCCCCAGACAAATATACCCCAGACCCACATCCCTGAGGGTTTCCAACTTCCGCTTAATCTGGGGGAAGTGGTCGAAAAATTCCAGAGCTTCGTCCACGGTCATCGCCAGAATTTCGGCAATGTTCTTTCCCTTGAATTTAATCTCCAGTGCCTCACGGTTATATCGTTTCCCCTTGCATACTTCGCAGGGGACGGAGACATCGGGAAGGAACTGCATCTCAATTCTCACATAGCCTGCCCCCTGACAGGCTTCACACCTCCCCCCTTTTACGTTGAACGAAAACCGCCCTGGTGGATAACCACGCACCCTTGCTTCAGGAACAGCGGCAAAGAGTTCACGAACAGGAGTAAATGTCCCGGTATAGGTAGCAGGATTACTTCGCGGCGTGCGTCCTATCGGTGACTGGTCAATGTTAATCACTTTATCAATATGCTCAATGCCAAGAATGGCATCACACCCGCCCGGTCTGTCTTTAGCACGGTAAAACAGCTGTGCCAGCTTCTTATATAACACCTCATCAATAAGAGTGCTCTTACCACTTCCCGAAACGCCGGTGATGCAAACAAACTTGCCCAGAGGAATATGAACATCAATGCTTTTCAAGTTATTCTGGCTGGCTCCCTTAATCACCAGCTCCTTCCCTGAACCAGGACGCCTCCGCTGGGGCATGGGGATTTCCTTCACCTTGCTTAAATATTGCCCGGTTATCGATTCAGGACAGCTCATAATATCGCTGAGTTGTCCTGTAGCCACGATTTCCCCTCCCTGCCTCCCCGCTCCAGGTCCCATATCAATGATGTGGTCGGCAGCTCTCATCATTGCCTCATCATGCTCCACAATAATCACGGTATTGCCCAGGTCCCTGAGATGCTTCAGCGTTGTTATCAGGCGAGAACCGTCGGCAAGATGCAACCCTACTGTGGGCTCATCGCAGATATAGAGAACGCCGATTAATCCACTGCCAATCTGAGTGGCCAGGCGAATTCTTTGCGCCTCACCGCCACTCAGCGTCGATGAAGCTCTGTCCAAGGTTAAATAGCCCAGACCGATATCAATGAGGAAATTTAACCGGGCATGAATCTCCTTGATGATTTGACGGGCTATGGTAAGCTCTCGCGGGGTAATCTCGTCCGGCAGTCTGTCCACCCATTCCAGCGCCTGTGTAACAAACATGGCGGTGACATCCATGATGTCGTTCCCTATGACGGTGACCGCTAACGATTCCGGCTTCAACCTCTTTCCATGGCATGCCGGGCAAGGGGTAGATGACATGTACCTCTCAATAGCTGCCTTAACCCTATCGGATTCAGTCTCTTTGTAGCGACGCTCCAGATGAGGTATAACGCCTTCAAAGGTGGTGTAATAATGTCGAAAATGACCATAGTGGTCTTCATAAACTGCGGGAACAGTTTCGCCGCCATCACCATAAAGTATTAACTGGAGCTGCGCTGGAGTTAGATTGTTAACCGGCGTCTGCAGTGAAAAGCCGTGGCGCCGAGCCAGAGTCTCCAGGATGCTGCCATACCAGGTGCTTATTTGCCCATTTCGGCTCCATGGCTGGATAGCGCCTTCTGCCAGGCTCAGCCCCTTTTCAGGAATGACAAAGCTGGGGTCAATTTCCAGGTTACAGCCCAGTCCAGTGCAGGCAAGACAAGCACCATGGGGACTATTGAAGCTAAAAGTTCGTGGGGCAATTTCCCCCAGGCTGATGTTGCAATAGGCACAGGCGAAATGCTCCGAGAAAAGCAATTCCTCCCCATCGATAATGGAGATTAGCACTATGCCCAGGCCAAGCTTCACCGCCGTCTCAATGGAATCGGCCAGACGAGTGGCATTCTCCGTTCCACCTACCTGTAATCGGTCAACCACTACCTCAATGGAATGTTTTTTATACTTATCGAGCTGGAACTCCTCGGAAAGGTCATGAATTTCGCCATCAACCCTGACACGGACAAAGCCCGCTTTCTGTAAATCCCGCAATATTCCCTGGTGCTCGCCCTTACGGTCCCTGACCAGCGGCGCAAGTATCATAATTCTGCTGCCCTCAGGTATCCTGTTTACCGAATCTACAATCTGCTGCACTGTCTGGCATGAAATTTCCCGTCCACATTGTGGACAATGAGGATGCCCGATGCGGGCGAAGAGAAGCCGTAGATAATCGTAGATTTCAGTAACGGTGCCCACAATGGACCGTGGATTGTGCGGCGGTCCCTTCTGGTCAATGGAAATAGCCGGGCTAAGCCCTTCAATATAATCAACGTCAGGCTTCTCCATTTGCCCCAAAAACTGACGGGCATAAGCGGAAAGGGACTCCACGTAGCGACGTTGCCCCTCAGCGTAGATGGTGTCAAAGGCTAACGAGCTCTTACCACTCCCGGAAACACCGGTAATGACCACCAACTTATTCCTGGGAATGACGACTTCTATGTCCTTGAGGTTGTGCTCCCTGGCACCCTTAACAAATATGGCATCGGGCTCCATAGTTGTTTCAATTTTAACATCATTGGTATCCCCCTTCAAAACCGCACATAGATTGCTTCGTCGCTTATGCTCCTCGCAATGACAGGAGGGGGGCGTTGCAGGCTCTCTTTTAATTGTCATTGCGCGGAGCAGGATTCCTCGTTTTACTTCAAGCAGGCTCCCCAATCCCAAGTTTAAAAATGTAGTTGCCCAATTTATTGGGCAATTGTGCCTGATGAATCAGGCAACTACAAAATCCAGAGCTAGGTGATCTAGATTTTGGTCAT
>JAUWGN010000131.1 GCA_030606385.1 Dehalococcoidia bacterium | reverse complement strand
ACAGTTTGCTAGCTAGATCATATTCAGGGTTCAGTGTGAGTGGTGGGGATACAGGTTAAAGTGGTAAAAAATTAATCGGTTATTGTCAAAGGCAGGACAAGCTGTGAATATCTAATATTTGACTATTTTGCTATCTCGTGTGATACCTTGTGTCTACCTTGCCTTAATGTTTATCTCTAAACAGGGCTATCATTGTAAGTATACAGGCAGGCAATCCAAAGGTGGCAAGTAGTGCTGGGAATTCTAAGTCAGGAATACGTGGCATCAAAATACTAGTCCATTCTGCTAATCCAAGAATTATTGTAATCCCCCAGCATATTATAGCAGCGATACCGACCTTCCCCCCTAGATATGGAATCGTATATTGTTTCCTATATTCTTTCTTGCCAAGTCTTCTCTGCTCTACAGCTTTATAGTATTTGGAATGCCACTCCTCAGCCCAATAGGGGTCTAAACTCCCACCTAGCGCGCATAGTTCTGCATATCCGTTACAAGGTTCGTCTAAGCTGACTTTGCAATGATGGGTTGTGCAAGTCCCAGACTCCAAATCCACCATGCATTCACCGATTTTAACCATCTTCGCTTGCTTCTCCATTTAGTGCTCCTTCACTAAGACAATTACACTGCTGTTTGTCCCAATTATACCTTCAACCAAACTCAAGTAGAAGACGTGCTAAGTTTGAGGATAGTTTGAAGCTTCTTAATGGGCTGTAAGATGATATTCCAAGGTAGGATAAATTGCCAATTCATTTGCTGAACTGACACTAGCTAAACTATCAACCTCCCCCGTAATTCTGTATTATGGCTAACAGAGTATTCTCGTCGAAGCTACAGCCATCATGGAAGCCATCTCTTAAGGCATCATTCCAGTAAAGTCTTGCTTCTTCGTAGTACGGAAGATGTAACCGACGTATGATTTCAATAAGTTCTTTTATGCTCGCGAACTTATGCACACCTTTTTCAGACAATTCCAGCTCGAATAAGAAATACCCAAGTCCACCGCTACCAAGCACCAGTGATAGGCTCAAATCACAGGGACTTCGATTCTGCTGGTTTAATGTCATGTCGTTATACATACAGGATTCTCTGTGATGGACAATCCGAAAACCACTGTCAAGAGATTTATCCTTCTCGGTGTACCACTCGAGCCAACCATCCGTTGGCTTTTCAATGACTCCGCCGCAGGAGTCACAAATCCACTGTTTCAGAGGAATGAGTTTCATCGTTTGCGGTCCCTTTGTGGTGGTTTGTTCTCTCCAGGTCCACTGGGTGGGCTAAGCCCTTTTTTAGTCCGGGCTGCCCATTGGTCTAATGCGTCGCTGTAGCCACCGATGCGAGTCGCGTTGCAGTTGGTAGTATGTCTCCAGCAACAAGGATAAATGCGAGCGTGCTCCTGTCGATGTTTTTCATCTTTTTCAATCCGAATAACTTTTTGTCCTTTAGGCTGAGCTTTGGCTTTGATAGTCAAAGCAGCAAAGGCATCAAAAGTAGAACCATTTGGGGTCTTGAGGGATTGCCTGCCAGAAGCATTTAACAACTGCCAAACGTGTTCAAAAGTATGCTTTAGGTTCTTCTTACCTTGATGACGTGGCATATTACCTCCTCTCTGGATTTACTCATCAGGCAAAGGTGGAGTTCGCGTAGTTATGGTGATTATAGCACTGGCTGAATCATAATTGTGAGAAGTGACACCCTCCAAATCCACTGGCTGGGCACTGTCTCTTTTAAGCTTTCCCCTTTACTCTGTTAATTGTATGTTGACCACACCTTTCACACAATTCTCTGAAAATAAGACCCGGAGGAGGCTTCACAAAATCAATCCTTTCCTTATAATAGAACTCTCCCTTACTAATTGTTACCTCACATCTTTGGCAACGGTGAGGAATTCTTGCTTTTATCTTCGCCCAGTATTTTAAGCTCTCATATTTGTGCATTGATTTGCTCCAAATCCACTGGCTGGGATACCAGTTAACCTATAGTATACATCGCAATCAGCATAGCTGCACCTGAATATCAGGGCTAGAGTCGAAACAGCAACCTTATCAACGCCGACTCCGAGCTTCTAGTGTGGCGACATAACTGTGTGTGCTGGGTATTAAGAATGGGGCGCCACCTTTCCCAGCTGCCTCATGGATTTTAGTAACCATCGACTCAGTATCAGCCAACCATCGTTTGGTAGTCACAATGTTACTCTGGTTTTCCCACCAGGTTTTACGGTATTTGGGTAGTTCGTCATCACCGATGGTTTGAATTCCTCGGTACGAGATGTTCACACTCGTACCATGAACTAGCAGATTTCGGAACTTGAAAATGTCCTTGAAAGACTTAAATGGACGGTGCTCGAAATCTGGAGTTAAATTCAAGTGATAGCAGATGATTGTTAGCTTGTTACGTGTACTGATGTCTTTCTTGAGTTCGTCACTCCAATAGGGGAGAAGCTCGCTGCAAATATGATTGAGATAGGCCTCAATGCAAAACGCCGAGAACACGTTTGAGCACATGCAGTTGTAAAACCCGCCTTCCTTGGTTGCTTCCGCTTGCTCCAATAGGCACTTGGCGGCCTCGTGAAGGGAGACGTAGGTAAAAACGCTGTGTGTGCTGGACACCGATAGTTTCCGCTTTGTCATTTAGCCCCCTGCTAGAGTATCCCCCCTTATCTCCCTGCCAGAATCACTTTCCTCTCCCTATTGTTTAATGCCTCTTACCTCAATTATACCACCCTGAGCAGCCAAACCTTAGCAATTTCGTGTGGGAAATTCGTTCCACCACTCGCAAGTGATGCTTCACAGACCCAATAACATTGGGTTTGCGTTAATATTAACCAGCCCTGTCCTCCAGTGGTGGGGGTGGGGGTGGTTCTGAACGCAATGTATGGCAGGTGGGGATTATCTATCGGTCTCTTGTCTTAAATTCTGCTTATCAAGCAGGGGTTATAGTCCTATTAATGGTAGTGCTTCTTCCGCCGACATTAAAGGCTCTATTGTATATTTCCATCCCTCGATATTGAAGTATGCAACGAAGCGTTTGTTCAGTTCCTTAATCCCTTCCTCTACCTGCCCCTTCTCTATTTCATAAAGGACATACGTTTTCATGCCATCGCCGCCAGCAGCGATATAGACGCCGAGTCTCTTTACATAAGGTGGCAGGGCTTTTGCAAGCATTCCCACGGCTACCTTCGCAACCTGGACTGTACTCTTAGTCGGATATGTCTGTGTCACCATAAAGAACATTTTCATCACCTCCTTTTTTATTTAATCGGTAAAATGATACCCTGCCATCCTTCCCCAGGCAATATACGTGATTGGTAACAGGCGTAATTTCGTTGTCATTCCAAGGCATGTTCCCTTTTGTCATTGCGAAGAGCAGGCGTGGCAATCCCGGGGAAACGAAATTCTAAACCCTAAATCCGAAATACTAAACAATATCAAATGACCAAAATCCAGATCACCTAGCTCTGGATTTTGTAGTTGCCTGATTCATCAGGCACAATTGCCCAATAAATTGGGCAACTACATTTTTAAACTTGGGATTGGGGAGCCTGCTTGAAGTAAAACGAGGAATCCTGCTCCTCGCAATGACAGA
>JAUWGN010000016.1 GCA_030606385.1 Dehalococcoidia bacterium | reverse complement strand
ATCGTAAGTTTCCTCCGCATTAAGCAGTATTTGCACTATATCCAACGAATCGGCATTTATCTCCTTAAAAGTGCCCTCCCTGTGGATAAGACTCTTATCGACATGGACAATACTAGCGACAATATCCTTCAACTCCTCTTCAATGGACATAAGTTACCTCCTCATAATTTATTTTCTGCCCTGACTTTCGCCAATTCGGATTTTAAGTAGCCAACAACATCAGCTTCCACACTGTTTTTAGCGCTCGCTATCGCATAAGCTATGTGGGGAGCTCGACAATCTCCATGCGTTATCCTGACGACCCCATCAACACCCCATAAAATACCACCACCTGCCTCCTCACCTTCATAAGCTAATTTAGCTACTGGGAAAAGCCTATCAAATACTAAGTTAACTATCCTACCGGCCAAAGGGTACTTTCTCAGCTTTCGTTTTATAAAATCCACTGCATAATTCCCCAGACTTTGATAAAACTTGATAAGAACATTGCCCACCAGCCCATCACAGACAACAACATTCGCTCGCCCACTGAGGATATCGCTACCTTCTACATTGCCAACAAAATTCAATCCACTATTTTTAAGAAGAAGATAAGCTTCACGTATCGTTTCACTTCCCTTTCCTTCTTCTGCACCAGTACTCAGTAAACCCACTGTGGGATTGGCAATATCAAACAACTTTCTAGCATAGATAGAACCAGCAATGGCAAATGATAAGAATTGATATGGTTTACAATCAACGTTGCCCCCAACATCCATCACTATCACATTGGAACCAAGGCCCTTAAAAGGAGCAGCAATTGCCGGACGCTCCAATCCTTCAATCATGCCCAGATACACTATAGCACTAACGGCCGTAGCTCCCGTAGAACCTGCACTAACTACAGCGTCTGCTTCACCTGTCTTCACCAGTTTCGTAGCTATAACTATGGAAGAATTGCGTTTATGGCGAATTGCTAAAGCTGGCGATTCACCCTCCTTGATGACTTCACTGGCTTCAACACACCTGATGGGCAAATTATCGGATACCCCACATTTAGCTAATTCCCCTTCCAGTATGCTCAGTGGGCCAGTTAAGATAACCTCCATATCGCCTTTTTGCGCAGCGTAAACTGCTCCTCTAACTATCTCACCAGGGGCATAATCGCCCCCCATACCATCAACGGCTATCCTTACTCTCTTGTTAACTTCAGGCATAAGTTAGCTCCATGATACATCGGTATACTATGCACCCATTGGCTAAAAATAATTACATTGTTACTGCTTGATTGTCAATAGGTGTAACAAGGCGGTATTATATCACATGGCTTGACTGTTATATTAAAAAGGAGGAGATAAAAATGTTAAATGGAGCGCTTGGTTTTTTGGCTTTCTGGTTAGCAGCTTCAGGGATATGCTTATTGCTACCCGAGAGATTAACAGAGAGGTTTGGTTATCCTATAAAAGCCCTTTATGCTAGACACGCCATTGCCGCAGCCTGCCTGGCAATAGCCGCTGGGATTTGTGTTGAGCTGATTTACCCCCTAACCCAAATCGCCAACCCAGGGATAATAACCATCGGAATAATTTTGCCAGTATTGTGGGCAATCAACACTTTCACCTATGGCCAAAGGTCAAAATTCATGCTAGCAGAGGCGATAATCTTCGTTATAATCGCCATTATTGTCAGTGTAGGTTACTTCCAGGCAATATAACATATACCCTTACCGCAGTTTTTGGTTAATATGCTCTCAACTTTCCTGGGGCTGATTACCCGCTATGAGGGAAGAAAATTTGTAAAGCTCAACGATGCGCTCGATGAATCACAAATCGTAGGCATGGGGGCGGACAGCGATAACCAGATTTCACTTTATATCCATATCCCATTCTGCAAAAGTCTCTGCCCTTATTGCTGCTTTAATAGATATCTATTTCGCGAAGATGAAGCTAGGAGATACTTTAAGAATCTAAGAACGGAACTCGACCTTTATATTCAAAGGGGATTTAAATTCTCTACATTTTACATCGGCGGGGGAACGCCAACTGTGCTTATGGATGAGCTACTCGGATTTATAAGTTACCTCAAGGAAAAGCTTGAGGTAAAGCAAATCTCCGTGGAAACCACACCCCGTGAAGTAAATGAAGAAAATGTAAATCTCCTAAAAGAGGCAGGGGTCAACAGGCTATCCATAGGAGTGCAGAGCTTTAATGACAGCTTATTGAAATCCATGGGAAGAGCATTCTGCACTGGAGCAGCAATAAGAGAGAAGATTTCCATCGCTAATGGTAAATTCGATACTCTGAACCTCGACCTTATATTCAACTTCCCCCTTCAATCCATCGAGACATTCGAGGCAGACATAGAGGCCCTTAAAAGCTTAAGAGTAAACCAAGTTACATTTTATCCACTAATGCCATCTCCACATAAGAAGAACGCTTTGGAACGGAGATTTACCCGTGTAGATACATCTAGAGAGAAGGCATTTTATAGTGTCATCTTAAGAGATATTTGTGGCGATAATTATCTCCCCTCAACAGTATGGTGCTTCTCTAAAGGTGAGCGGATAATAGATGAATACGTAGTTAACTTCGATGATTACATCGGCATAGGAGCAGGCTCAGCAAGTCTCCTCAACGGCAACTTCTACACAAATTCATTCTCGCTGAATAGATATGAGGAACTTCTAACGCAAGGTACCCTGCCTATAATGCGGTGGAGAAAGTTATCAGAGCATGAATTGCTTTATTATTACCTCTTATCAAAGCTATTCGGAATGAAATTAGTCAAAAAAAAATTCCACGAAAGATTTAACGCCAACATAAATCAAAAGCTAAAAAAGGAACTATTGTTCCTCAAGCTCTTCGGGCTGATTCAAGAAAAAGATGGAGAAATAAATGTGACCCGTAAGGGAATGTATCCCACAAGTGTAATGATGAGAGAATTTTTCGCTGCGCTAAATGGCTTAAGGGAATACTGTATCGAGAATCAAATCTAGCTCCGACTTACAAAACCACGGAAAGGATATAGCCAATACCCAAGAGCACTTGAGTTAAGAGAACGACGAGAACATTATCCCGCATAGCTGGTACCAGTTGTTCTATTTTTTCTCGATATTTAATGGCACCCTGAATAGCCCTTACCGCAATGGGGAGTGTTAGTAAAGCTATCAATGAGAAGACCGGCATCAGTCCTGCTACTACAGCGCCGATTATCCATAAATAAACAATTGAAGTGAAAACTGAATAGAGAATGCTAGCCCTCACCTTTCCCATAGTAATGGGCAATGTTTTTCTACCGGCCTTCCCATCAGCTTCTGCATCTGGAAACTCATTTAACAGAAGCAAATTATGCACCAGAATGCCGGACGGAATAGCTGCTACAAGCGCTGGAAAGGTATAGGAAGCAGTTTGAATAAAATAGAAGCCCAGGATAGGCAAGGTCCCCAACCCCAACCCGGTAACCCACTCGGACCATCCCAATCTGGCCAGGAAAGGCGTGTAGAGCAGAATACATATTGCACCTATTAAAATCACCGGCAGCAGAAGCCAGCCGACAGTAACCACAAAATAAATGCCTATTGGCACAGCCAGTAAGAAAGAAATCATCCCGAGCCACAAAACATGTCTTGGATTAAGAAGCCTCGCCGGGAGGATGCCACTGCCTCCGCTAAATGGCGTCTTTGTTGTCTCCAAATCTATTCCACTTTTGTAATCAAAGTACTCATTAAGCACATTTACGCTGATGTGACATAAAAGCAATCCGAGGCAAGCCAGAAAAGCATAACCAAGATGAACAGCTCCGTCATACCAGGCTATGGCAGTGCCTAAGAACACCAGTACAACGGAAAGAAGCAAGAATGAAGGTCTCGTCTCCAGAAACCACGTTTTCAGATTCATCCAAGACCTCTGCTTCCATAATTACTCATCAGGTAATTATATACCATCTACTATTATCGTACTGCCTACTATCAAAGCCAAAGATTCAGGACAATTGAATTACTCACTATCCACGCATATAATTGACCAGATGCACACAAGCAACATTGAGATTCGAGACCTCCTTATCTCCTGGCTTGTTCTTGGCTTCTGTTTCACTTTGGTTCTGTTCCACTCCCTCAGTCTTCCAGGCTTCATCGTAGCTCTTATCGGCCTTGGGGTTGGATTTATATGCCACGAGCTTTCCCATAAATTTGTAGCTCAGAAGCTCGGATTTCGAGCTGAGTTCAGACTGTGGCAAACCGGGCTTATCATCGCCTTAATTTGTGCCTTCATCAGCATGTTCAGCCCGATAGGGTTTCTCTTTGCCGCCCCGGGAGCTGTCTATATCCTATCTTATACCTCTAGAAGGGAAAGCGGCTTAATCAGCATAGCCGGTCCATCAGCTAACATCGTCCTGGCTCTTATATTCTATGCCATCGCCAGCTATAGCAGCGGACTCGTAGAGGTCATTGGCTATTATGGGATGCTTATCAATCTATGGTTAGCAGTGTTCAACCTCCTGCCCTTTCCACCACTCGATGGAAGCAAAATCTTTGCCTGGAATCCCCCTGTCTGGGGAGGGATACTAGCGGTTAGCGTCCTGCTGTTGGTTCTATTCATGTTAGGAGCAATCTAAAGTGCGTATAGACCAAATTTGGTTAAAAAGCGGTGAACTTAAACTTGCTGGTGAGGTTTACTTTCCACCGGACAATAAAGTTTGCCCTGCCTTATGCATCTGCCACGGCATTCCCAACGTTCCCTACAATCCCGCTGAGAGGGGTTATGCCATATTGGCACAAAGGTTTTGCGCTGCTGGCTTTATTACCCTAATCTTTAACCTCCGGGGGACGGGAAGAAGCGAAGGAAATTTCGATTTGCTCGGCTGGAGTGAAGACTTAGCCGCTGCCCTTGATTTCCTTCATAGCCTCGAGCGGGTAGATAAAATACACCTTTGTCTTCTTGGCTTTAGTGGGGGAGCTGGCGTGTGTGTCTATGCTGCCGCTCATGATGCCAGAGTATCAGTGCTAGCAACCTGTGCCTGTCCTGCTGATTTTAGCTTTGTTGAAGACAGGACAAATATTTCAGGTCATATCGAGCGCCTCCGTAAGATCGGAGCCATTAGAGACAAGGATTTTCCGCCTTCAATAGAAAAGTGGCGACAAGGCTTCGAAACCATCCTGCCGATTCGCTGGATAGACAAAATTTCACCTCGACCACTATTGTTAGTTCACGGAGATGCCGATGAAATGGTTCCTGTGGAACAGGCACATAAACTCTACCGAAAAGCCAAGGAGCCTAAAGACATAGCCATAATTCCTGGTGCTAAACATAAATTACGTCTTGAAGAAGCTGCCATAACCACTGTCCTAGATTGGCTCAACGCTAAATGTTTGGAAAAGTAGCTTCCTTAATTCAGAACCAATCTGCTACAAGGAATACATAGTTGAGTAATTCCACTGAACTATATGAAGGCTTATGGGAAATAATAACCAAAGATTCCGTTTTCTTCATAGGGTGGTTTCGTGAAGCCCACGGCATCGCTTTCGCCAAGGAGGTAGCCTCACATAATATAATCGACAAAGGAGCCAGGCTTGTTGATATCGCATGCGGCAACAGTGCATATCCCAAGGCGCTTTCCAGAATTTGTGGCACTACTTTCATTGGCATCGACCTTTCTCGTACCGCACTCCACGAATCAAAGAGATTGCTTCGCTTTGCTCGCAATGACAAAGAGAGGGAAAACCTCTGCTCAGGGTTGATTCAAGGCGAGGCATCACAACTACCTTTGGCAGCATCAAAATTTGATATTGTTCTCTCTACTCACACACTGGAGCACCTCCACAGAGATAAAGAGACCTTCGAGGAGTTTGCCAGGATACTGAAAAAGGGTGGCTATCTTCGACTGGAAGTCCCCAACTCTAAGAAACAGATGTCGCCTTTATTCAGACGTTTAGAGAGACGTTTGGACAAACTGGGGCATTTACGAGAATACCACCCCTCTGACTTAACGAAGCTATTGTCCCAGTGTCACTTTAGTGTCTGCCAAATATATTACAGCGATTTCTTCCTTTTCTGGTTTTTGTCCTCCATAGAGGAATATCTACGACCGGTCGTCAGACTATTCAAACTCGACAAAGCAATACTTAAGCTGATGCCTGAGAATAGCAAATTTTCGCACGCCCTGGCATCTGCATTAAGCCAGCTAATCCTGCTGGAAAACAAGCTGCTGAGGAAAAATTCCCGAGGAATGAATATTTGCTGTATAGCACAACGTGTGGAGTAAATTAGCCCCGATACGTCTTTAACCTTCTCCGCCCAACCTCGCTCCGACAAACTCCTTCAGTATCGTTCTCTCCATTTTGCCCGTTGCTGCCCTGGGAAGAGACACTGCAAACATCACATGCTTTGGTATTTTATACCCTGGAAGGCTTTGGCTGCAGTAGTCGATTATATCCTGTGCAGTTAACTCGCCCCCTTTCACCACCTCGATAATAGCAGCTACTGCCTCGCCTAACTCATCATCAGGAATCCCGACAACACCAACATCCCTCACTTCGGGATGGGATTTAATGACCTCCTTTACCTCTTCGCTATAGACCTTCTCCTCGCCTGTGTTTATGAGCTCTTCACCCCCTTTTCCCACCAGATGGAACTGCCACCCTTCATCAACATATCCATCGTCTCCAGTAAAGAAATACCTTTGACCATCTATGACTCTAAAATCGCTTTTGGTTTGGCCAGGGCGTTTCCAGTATCCCAGACATACATAACCCCCAGCAATAAATTCCCCTATCTCACCCGACCCAGGTTTAACTTCATTACCTGTCTCAGGATCAATAACCTTGCAAGGAGCCTGCAGAGAATATACTCCCCCCTTTGCCGGAAGCATAGCTCCAGCACCAGATATTTCTTCATCTGCCGATGTAGCGATTATACTGTAGGCAATGCTGACCTCCGCACATCCATACGCATTTATTACTACGACCTGAGGCATATATTTGTGAAGTTCCCTTAAGATACGCGGTGCCAACCTTACCCCTAAAGAGGTTATACACATCAAGGAAGAAAGGTCATATGCTCTACCTTCCTTCTTCGCCCCCTCTAATTCCTCTAAAATAGGTATCGCATGAGTATCACCAGCTATCAATATTGCGTTGACCCTTTCTTTTTCTATTGTTTCCAGGAGCTCCGTCGGGCTGAAAGGATAAGTAGTGCGAAGGAAAACAGTACAGGTTCCATATGCTACTATCTGACCAAGAGTCTGGTTATAAGCTGAGCCGAGGAATAACGGACACACAGGAAGAAACTTAAATCCCTCGCTTGACACACGCCTGCTTAGCTTGATCAACAATCTACCTCCAACGAACTTCCCGACCAGCTTGGCTAGTGCCATCCTGGAAATTCCAAGAGTAAAAAGGCGACGCGTTAAAGGATGCAACACCTTATGCTTTGGCAGTAGAAATATGGTATTAGCCAGAGCGAAAACCTTCTCCTCATTTATCCTCGCTATTATGGGGAGAAAACCATTATAGATAAGCCTCTCCACCCCCCTCACCTTTGTTTCGCCATCCCATACCTTGCCCCTGGGATATGCCGTAGGCCCCTCAGTGTACACCAGGGAACAAAAATCCTCGTTCGTTACCTCATAACCCGGCCTTGGCTTTGTAGGTGGGTACTTTGCCACTAAATCTTCATAGGCAACTGCCGTCGAAGGAACATGCTGAGGTGACCTGCCTACACCACAAACTATCAAATGCCTTGGGGGAACTATCCCTCTGGTTACCCTTTCTATGATAGGAGCATACTCATCCTCCACTATCATTGCCGCAGCATCGGCATCCTCGATTACATAGCTTAATTCCTCAAGTGGGCGTTGGGGGTTTAAGTCAAATGGAACAGCGCCAATCCTCGATATGGCAAAGTAGGATACCATCCATTCTACGGAATTAAAGCCAGCAATTCCTACCCGCTCTTCCTTCCTAATTCCTAAGTCCACAAGGGCATTAGCGAACCTGTTCACCTCTTCATCGAATTGCTTCCAGGTAAGCCTTCTGTCTCCTTGAACGAAAGCCAGCTTGTTGGGGACAGTCTTAACTATCCTTTCCAGCCTTCCCCCCCAAGTATTGTCGGATTTCTTTCCACCGGGATATTTCCTACGATAGTTAAAAAAATAGTCCTGGCTTATCTCACTTCCTCCCAGAATCTCCTTTTTTATTTCCACTTCAGCTCAACCTTCTTTATTTCGCTACCCTTAAACAACCAAACTTATCAAACTTATATTACGCTTGCAACCAACTAGCTAAAGACTCAAGATTTCAAGCGACAATCTTCAGTAACGAGGCAATAAGCCAGCCGAGGATACCGCAGGCAGGGAAAGTCAAAATCCAGGCCAACACGATATTTCTGGCTATCCCCCATCGCACTGCCGAAAGGCGCCTTGTAGCACCCACCCCCATAATTGCAGAGCTTATACAATGTGTGGTGCTCACCGGGATACCAAGATATGAGGCACCCTCGATAATAGTAGCCGCTGAGGCCTCAGCAGCAAATCCCTGGACGGGGCGCAAAGTAGTCACCTTCAATCCCAGTGTCTCGATGACTCGCCTTCCACCGATAAAGGTACCAAAGCTAATTGAGGCTGCAGAAGCTACAACCACCCAAAAAGGGATCTGAAACTCACCACTTCCATAATATGTCATCAAGGCCATGCAAATTAAGGCAATAGGCATCTGCCCATCGTTCTTGCCGTGACTGTAAGCCAGGAAGGCTGCCGAAAGAACCTGCAAGTTACCAAAGACACCTCGCATTCTTTCCGGCGCAGCTTTTCGGAAGATCCACATTATGGCTACCATCACCCAGAAACCAGCGGCAAAACCGAGTAGAGGAGCGATAGCAACCGCAGAGATTACCTTGGTTAAGACCCCCCAAACGATAGCGCCGCTGCCACAGGTGGCAATGCCAGCCCCCACCAATCCTGCCACCAACCCATGGGTCAAACTTATGGGCATACCATAGTATGTGGCTACAAGAGCCCAGACAGTAATTGCCATAGTCCCAGCAAGCACGATGTTCATAGTCAAGTCCTCAGGGTCAATAATCCCTTTGCCGATGGTCATAGCCACCGCAGTGCCCGTGGCTGCCCCGAGGAAATTGAAACAGGCTGCCATAATTATGGCAGAGCGAGGAGAAAGGGTGCGAGTACCAATTACGGTAGCAATAGCATTAGCGGCATCATTAAAGCCATTGGCAATGCCAAAGCCAATGGCTGCGGCAATTACGACGACTAACAGGATGAAGGGCTCAGGCATGCTTCAATACTATGCCCTCAAGGACATCGGCTACATCCTCCCCCCGATCAGTGGCATCTTCCATATGCTGGTAAAGTTCACGCCACTTAATTATCTCAGTTGCATCTTTGCCACTATCAAACAACTCAGCCATGGCAGCATGATGCACATCATCAGCCTCGTTCTCCAGTCTGTTCATCTCCACGCATTGCTCTAGAATCCGGTTAAACTGGTCACGGTGACGCAAACAAGGCAATACATCGTTCAACACATAGGCCATCTTGGCTATAATTGAGGCTAGCTGCCGAACTCTTTCCGTAGGTTGGGTAATGCGGTAAAGAAAGGCCGTTCTGCCAGCAGCCTCCATAAAGTCCATTATGCTATCCATCGTATGGGCGAGCAGAACGATATCCTCTCTATCTATGGGAGTGACAAAAGTGAGATTCACCCTCCGTATTATCTCGTGAGTTATAGTATCGCCCTGGTGTTCCAAATCCTTGAGTTGCCTCGCCTTCGCCTCAACATCTTCATAATTGTTAAACAGGTCAACCAGTTTTTCCGCTGCAGTGACTAAATTAGCAGTATCCTGTTCAAAAAGGTCATAAAACCTGGTATCTTTGGGCGTTATTAGAAACTTAGCCAAAATACACCTCCTGTCGCAAAACTAAAAATCAACGGTCAAAACAACAATTATCAAAATGACGACTAAAAATGCAAAGCTTTCTAATCTTCACTCTGCATTTTTGCAATTTTATTTTTGTTTTTTGCATGTTACTTGAATCTCCTCACCTCGAAGCGATAGAGATTAACTGGCTCATCATGCGCTATCCCCGCTTTAGAACGGCAAATCGCGATTTGCTCCTCTACGCTATCCACACCCTCTAAATCAGGCAATAAAAGCCCTCGCCCAAATCCGCTTTCTACAATAACCCCGTATTTTTTGGCATCAAGCTGGCTTTTATCCTTAACGGGCTCAGGCTGGGTAAGGATATCAACATTAAATTCTAAATCATCCAGCTCAGAAACTGAGATGGGCGGAAAACGAGGGTCCCTGGTAGCCGAGCTAATGGCGTTAGCCATAATTTCCTCAGCAACATTATTGCTAACCGGCTCAAAAGTGCCGATGCACCCTCTTAGTTCACCATGCTTATGAATAGAAACAAAAACTCCTGCCCGCTCTTTCATTTCAGGGGTTAACTCTTCAGGCAAGCTGGGCACCTCGCCCTCACGAACATAGCTCTCCACGGTATCCTTAGCCAGCTTTACTACAGGATGAAACTCCTCGTCTATAATTACCTCCATCACCTTCGTAGTTGCCTGATTCATCAGGCTTAGCCCAATAAATTGGGCAACTACAATATCCTTTCTTTCAATGGATTGTTTTGAATATACTCTCGGAT
>JAUWGN010000035.1 GCA_030606385.1 Dehalococcoidia bacterium | reverse complement strand
AGAAAACTAATTATTGTATTGTCCTGAAAAGTGTGTATTCCGTTCCTTCTATTTTCCCAAAAATATTTGGCGTTATTTTCTGTATCTTCTTTCCATGCCTGAGCTATTTTCGATGCCCTTGGATATGTTTTAGTTTTGGTATCTAAAGTTGGATCTGTAGCAGTAGCAAGGATTATGTCATGAGAGAGAGATTGGCAGTTCTTTGTAGAAGTCGGCCATAGGAGATTAAAAAAACCATTTTTGCTTAAAACAGGTGCTTCACTTTTGCAGTGGCTTATCTTTCCATAACTACCCGCATTTGTCGTTATTTCAGACCATTTAGAGAAAAAGTTTTTGGGAAATAATGTGTTAGGGTTGCAAAGCAGGCCGATTGAGCCCCATGAGTCCCAAAATCGGTTATTTATTCCATTCATATTCCTTTCTGCCGCCCAAAGATATTTAGCTTCTTCGATTATGTCATCAATATTGTTGGCAGTATTTTTACAAGTAACCACTTTCGCGGAGCCAAGGCCATAGCTTTTTCTGGTGCAAAGTCTCGAAAACACCATTGTATAAGTGGAACCTCTTGTTTCAGACAGCCTCCCGTACCTTATTGGTGTGAAAACATCGAACTGTTCTTCTGATAGCCGGCTGCTACGCCAATTAACACGAGCCTGGTTGTTTTCCCAGTAAAGAGAACCAATCATCATTACGCCAATTTTATATGCCATGATTTTTTGTCCTCTCGTATAACGCCCAGCATCAGCGGCGGCGCGCAGCGTCGTCCGCTGGATGCTGTTGTTGGGCAGCGTATTAACATGCAACTGAGCTAATTCTTCAGTAGCGCTTTGATCTCTCGGACAAGTGCCTGGATCTTCTCGTCTTTCAGTACGGGAGCAAACTCGGGATCGTGCAACAGAACACCGACATCACGGAAGCCGTGATCTATGGAGGCTTTGAGCTCCCGAGCTGCGGCTTCAGCATCGCCCCGTGATGCGTGGAAGCAGGCGAGGTTATAGTGGAGGACATCGAGCTTACCATCGATCCTTGCTGCCTCTTCCCACCACGTCTTTGCCATGGGAAGGTCACCCTCGCGAGCGTACGTGATTCCCAGGTTAACTCGGAGCTTAGCATCGTCGGGCACACCTTGAATGGCCAGTTCATAGTGTCTTCTTGCGGCGTCGAGCATATCCAACTCGTCAAAGTAGGTCCCAACCAGCGAGTGCGTGTAGGCCTCTACTTTCTCTCGGTCGGCCGTGATCTCCCTTAGGATGGCATCCTCTAAGGGAAGAGCATCAAATCTCCGCAGATACGGCCCCCTGCCAAGAGTACCTAGATTGATACCCAGGAACTCGTTTCTGTTGAGCTTCTTCGCTTTGAGAAGCATGGAGACATCATCCTCGGCCTTTGAAAGCGCGTCGAAATCGAGGTCGAGGGGCAGGGTCTCGTCGGCGGGCACCACGTAGTAGACGAGAGGTACCCCATCAATCTCTGTAACGATATAGACTGTGAGAACGCGCGACCTGCCCTCGCGCGTATTCTCTTTCGATTTCCGATCACTCTCCAGCTCGCGATAGCGCTTCTGGAGGTATTCCTTTAGGGCCTTCCAGATGTCTGACCCTATCGCGCCTAGCATCCCACCAGCGATCCCACTCAGAAGCGCCACCAAAATGGTTGGGAACTCACCTGTGAAGGCCCCGAGCCGGTGTTCCTTGATCTCTATGTCGAAGTCGTCAAGCCTGTTTGTTTTTGTTCCGCCTTCCATGCTCACCTTCCAATTGACTGTTGGCTGCCCAACGTCAGGGCTCAGCGGCGAGTTTACGAGTCCGCTGGAGCCCATTGTTAAATTGCACCTCTAGCCGCCACCAAGATTCACCGTATATTGCGGTGCACGGCCATTGACGCCAAAAACGAGTGTCGAGGGAACTGATTTGCACCAAATGTAGTAGCTTTCCGTTGGTGTGGCTTGGTTACCAGAGGTCATCACCCACATTTTGCCATCCGGCGATGTTTCTTCACCACAGTTCACGAGTATTCCTGTATTTGTCGGCACATCTCTCGGCCCAATCATAATATTCGGATCAATGTTCTCCTTTTCAAACATAGGGACTGCTGCAATAAAAGGTGCCCACACGCCAGCCCGAGGCCGCACTTCGATCGCAACGGGCTTCGTGCCAGGTTGGTTTTGGTGGATGTGTATGTGAAACGGCTGAATTTGTTGTCTTTGTATTTGATGAGGCCTTCCCTCCGCTGCCGCTACGATTCTCTCTTTCCAGTCTGGATCTGTGATGCTCACGTACAATCGAGTTCTTATGCCCGCTGGAATGAGATTCTGATCTACTGGTCCAAGGAAAAGGGCAATGACGGGATAGCTCTGACCTCTAACGCCGAGAGCGCGATCTAAGGCATACGCATATTCTTCCTTACACGGCTCGCTGGACAAACTATTGTTTGTTGCCACCATCAACCATGCATCGCTTTGTCCCGGGGAGGTTATGAAATTCTCTATCTGAGACCAAAGTCGTCGGCCTGCGGAAATGTTCCAACGATCTAATCTAACCTGTAGTCCCGCCTGCTCGAGTTCTTGAGCAACGAAATCTACATCGCCATATTGATTATCAGCCCATGCATATGTGATCCATATCGTTGCCATTGCTGCGAATTCCTTTCTGCAATTTAACGTTAATTTTTATATATTGTATTAATTGGCGGAATTGTATTGCATTCTTAGCCACTCGTCAATGCAAAATTAAAAGGAAAATCCCTGACAGCACAGCGAGAAGCGCAGTATAAATCACCCACGCAGGAAGTGGAGGATTTCCTGGGCAGAGCTCACTATAAACGGGGGAAGCGGAAACATAAGGGGTGGCGAAATGGCTATCGGGAAGGGAAGGTGACTACAGCAGAGGGATTTCTGGAGCTTGCTCTGCCTGGAGTTCGTGAAACTGAAGAGCCCTTTCATTCTCGCCTCTCCCACTGTTTAAGAAAGGATCAGACATACTGGGCCGATTGGTGAGGGAGATGTATGTAAGAGGGCTATCTACCAGAGATGTAGAGGGAATGTTTTTTCAAGACCGCCACCTTAAGCCACTCGGTCACCCCTCCAACCAAACAAAGTATAGAAATAAAATCCCTCGACGGTCAAACAAAATTCAGGTTAGTGTTATAATGTGAGTTGTCATCTGGATGGAAAGTTAATTAATTCATCACTGAAAGGAGGGGAAATGCTAGAGGTATTTATGACCGAGGAACGGAAGAAACTCAAGGAGGAAGTGGAAGATTTCGTCAAAAGCGTGCCACGACAGCTCATCATGGATATGGATGCTGATAAAATCACGTTCCCCAAAGAATGGGTGGTTGAGGCAGGGAAGCGAAATCTTCTCGGGTTGAGGTTCCCCCCCAAGTACGGAGGCAGGGGGCTTGGATGGGTGGATGATATTATGGTTGCAGGTATAATTGGTAAGTTAACTGTGAGCCTTACATGCCTTTACGCTTTAGTCTCTATCGTTGGGGAAGCTCTAAACGTATTCGGAAACGAGGCCCAAAAGGAAAAATATCTCAAGCCCATCATTGCAGGGAAAATGTGGGCCGGTGAAGCACTTACTGAGCCCAGAGGAGGGTCTGACTTCTTCGGTGCCACCACCACTGCTAAAAAAGAAGGAAACTATTATATCCTGAATGGCCAGAAACGGTTTACTGTGGGTGGTGAAGGTGCCGACTTCTTCCTGGTTTACGCTGTTACCAACCCTGGAGCAGCTCCTCGTGATTCACTTAGCGCTTTCATCGTTGAAAGAGATATGGGAGTAGACGTAAAGCACGTCTATGGTTTGATGGGAGTTCGGGGCACAGGAACGGCAAGAATATACTTCCGGGATGTAAAGGTACCTGAGGAAAATCTTCTGGGAGAAGAAAACGCCGGTTCAAAAATTTTCTACAAGATGATGGTGCCCGAGAGAATCCTTTCTGGTGGTGTAGCTGGTGCCCGAGCTATTCTGGAGATAACTGCCAAGTATGCCAACAAAAGAAAAGCCTTCGGTTTTAACATAAGAACCTTTGAGGCAGTCAATTTTAGAATAGCTGAGAGTCTAACCAAACTTGATGCTGTCAGCGCTTTTGCCTATGCAGTGGGGAAGACCATAGATGATGGAATAGGCACAGCAGGCTACCAGAGAAGGCTGGTCTCTGAGTTAAAGGTGCTTGCTACCAAAGTATTTTGGGAAGTGGCAAATGATGCTATGGATAATATGGGAGGCATTGGATATACCAATGTCTACCCTATCGAGCGAGCAGTGAGAGAGGCAAGGCTTCCCATGATCTGGACAGGAACAAACGATATTATGAAACTCATTATCCAGCACGAGTATTACAAAGAACTCCTTGCCAGGGAAATTGAGGGAAGAGATGTTGAGTCCGATGTTCCGCTCAGCGAAGAGGAAGCTACTGAGGAAAAGGTTTACACAGATGCCGACCAGGAAAAAGCTCAGGCTGCACCGGTATTATAGCTCAATTACTCCTGGCTTAACGTGGCGCTTCTCAGCAGTAACGATGGCTTGAATCTCGGAGATAACTTCATCAAGTTTGCCTTCATAGCTTGTGAGCACATGGTCAAAAAGGGGCAAGCTCTTCATCTCTTCTTCAGCCTTCTGTAACCTCAGCGTTAATTCCCTGGCAGACTCACTACGGCGCTGCCTTAACCGTCTTTCCAGCTCCTCCATTGAGGGGGACCTTAGGAAGATGAACACCGCCTGAGGCAATATTTGCTTAATCGTCTTTGCGCCCTGCACATCTACCTTCACAATGATGTCCTTCCCCTTAGACAAAGCCTGACTAATCTCCTTCCTGGGCACGCCATAGTAATTTCCATAGACATTTGCCCATTCCAGAAGCTCACCATTATCAATCATTCGCTGAAACTCCTGCTGGGAAATGAAGTGATAATCCACACCATCCCTTTCCCCTTCACGGCGAGGACGACTGGTAACCGTTACCACATAGTGAAAGGGATACTTTTGCTCCTCCATCTTCTTGAGCAGGGCATCTTTGCCCACACCGGAAGGTCCCGAGAGAACGATAAGCAACTGGTTTGAACTCATTCCTTCAGTTCCCTCGCTGCCTCTTCGCTTCGCTCAGAGCTTTGGCTCGGGATAAGGCTCGCAACGACGGACCAGAATGAGGGATAGGAAACATTTACCACCTGAGCATGGTTGATGACCGTTTCACCTTCAGCCATCAAACCTAGTATAGCCAGGCTCATCGCCAGTCGATGGTCTAGGTGGCTGTCAACCTCTGCGCCCGATAAAGATTTACCTCCATAGATAATCATGCCATCAGGCAACTCCTCAATTTTAGCGCCCATTTTGGTAAGCTCACGAGAGACCGTGGCAATTCGGTCGGATTCCTTCACCCGCAGTTCAGCAGCACCTTTAATCACAGTTTTGCCACTGGCAAAGCAGCCCGCCACAGCCAGAAGGGGAATTTCATCAATAACACGAGGAATCATCGCACCACCAATCTCGATACCTCTTAATTTGCTGGATTCCACCACAATATCAGCCAACGGCTCATTGGCATTCAATCTCTCATTTTTTATCTTCAGCTTAGCCCCCATAGCCACAAGGGCATCAATAATCCCCGTCCGTGTTGGATTAACCCCACAGCCCCTCACCACTATCCTGGCATCGGGATGAACAGCGGCAGCAACCAGAAAATAAGCCGCCGAGCTGATATCACCAGGAATGGTAAAGCTGATTGCCTTTAGCGGAGAAGTTAAAGGATTTAACGAAATCAATTTGCCATCACTTTTCAATTCAGCTCCCATCTGCTTGAGCAATCTTTCAGTATGGTCACGGGAAGGGACAAGCTGTTGTAACGCCGTCCTCCATCGAGCAAATAGAGCGGCCAATAAAATCGCCGACTTGATTTGAGCGCTGGGAATGGATAACGAGATTTCGGTGCCATACAACTTCCTGCCCTTGATTACCAGAGGGGCAAAGGAATCCTTTCCCCTACCCCAGATTTCTGCCCCCATCAGCCGTAACGGCTCAATCAGCCTCCCCATGGGGCGGGAACGGAGGGAAGCATCGCCGGTGATGATAGATAAGAAAGGCTGGCTGGAGAGCAAGCCACCGAGAAGGCGCATGGTAGTGGCACTATTCCCGGCATCGAGCACGTTTGAGGCTTCAGTTAATCCTCTCCCACCAACACCGGAAACAAGTAAGGTGGGAAAATCAGAAGCGCCAACTCTGCGAATCCTTGCCCCTAAAGCCCTTAAACAACGAACGGTGCTCCAGCAATCCCCACCTGGGGAGAAATTCACAATCTCAGCTTCGCCTGAAGCTATGCTGTTAAGAATCACCGCCCGATGGGAGATGGACTTATCGCCCGGTGGGGTAACTTCGCCTTCCAGGCGATGGCAGGGCTTGATGATTCTTATTTTGCCTTGTTCAGCCATTCCTGCCTTAATTTATTAGCCTCAGCTAGTGTCTCTTTTAGCCTTTCATCGCCTAAATTCACCAGGTGACGATACCTTTGCAGCTCATCAATAAACCTATCGAGCCAGTGAAGTATCGCCTGCTGATTGGTAAGGCAAATCTGCGCGTTTACCTCGGGGCTTCCCGAAGCCAACCGGGTAACGTCACGATAACCGGAGCCAGCTAATTTCTTCATCTTCTCCCAGGTAGGTTCACTGGCGGTGCTCGTTACCAGAGCGGCTGATAATAAAAAGGAGAGGTGGCTAGTGCCAGCTACAAGCTCATCATGCTCCTGGGCATCAATGAAGAAAGGCACAGCCCCCAATTTTTTCACCATATCTTCCACTTGATCCACCGCCTGTGACGAAGCCTTCTTGGCTGGAGTAAGACAATAAACAGACCCTTGAAATAAATCAGCCTCAGCAGTCTTCATGCCGTAGGTCTCCTTCCCCGCCATAGGATGCCCGCCGACGAAGTCCACCGTTGGTGGCAATAAATCCCCAGCCCACTTCATAACCTGAACCTTGGTGCTCCCCGTGTCAGTAACTATACAGCCATGGGGAAGAGAATCTGCTATCTTGGACATGATTTCCTTTATGGTTAACACTGGAGTGGCAACAATCACCATCTCAGCTTCTTTTACCGTGTCCTCGAGGCTCATTTCTACTCTATCAACCATCCCCATATTCATCGCCAGCGAGGCAGCTTCAGGACGACGAACATAGCCCACCACTTCACAGTCAGATTTATCAGCCTTTTTCAAACCAAGCCCGATGGAACCACCGATAAGCCCCAGCCCAATAATAGCAACACGCACACCCTTATTATGTCATTGCCATCAAGGCATGACAATCCTTGTTGGCAGAATAGGAATCGTTAATCACCCAGCAGAAATCAATTCAATCTCAAAGAGCTTAGGCCACAATTTTCCGGTCACAAACAAGCGAGCATTCTCTGCGTCATAGGCAATGCCATTGAGGACATCAACCAGCTCACCGCGGTCTTCAGGAGTTAAAAGCCCTTTCAACTCTATCCAGCCAACCACCTGACCTGTCTGAGGGTCAATCCTGGCAATGCAGTTTGTCTGCCAGACATTGACATAGATTTCTCCTTGAACATATTCCAATTCATTGAGTCTGTTCACGTAACCATCGTTGTCATATACTCCAACCCGACCAATTTCCTCAAAGGTTTCAGGGTCTAGGAAATACAATGTTGCCGTTCCATCGCTCATAATCAAACGCTCTCCGTCATGGGTAATGCCCCAACCTTGAGTGGAATAATTGAACTCTTGTAGTAACTCAAAGCTGTCCCTATCATAAACAAAGCCGACATGCGGTTGCCAGGTCAACTGGATGATGTCGTTTCCATAAACGGTCACACCCTCACCGAAAAATTGGGCTGGTAACTCATGAATTTGCAGCACCTCTCCAGTTTCCAATTCCACCCTGCGCAAAGTGGAGCGCCCATTAAGCCCTGTTCCTTCATATAAAACACCCTCTTCAAAAACCAACCCTTGTGTGAAAGCACTTCGGTCATGAGGATAGGTGTTGACAACATTGTAACTATAGACTGGAGTGATACTAGAAGTTGTGGGAGCCGGGGATTCTGAGCAAGAGCAGGCACAAACCGCTCCTAACAATGCAAGGAGCCCCAGGACAATGATGGCAACCCGCACACCCTTATTATGTCATTGCCATCAATGCATGACAATCCTTACGACCAGCCTTTCCTGAGATTGCTTCGT
>JAUWGN010000106.1 GCA_030606385.1 Dehalococcoidia bacterium | reverse complement strand
AGGGCAATACAACAGTGGTCAGATTGGTGACACGTCCCTGCTCAATGACGATTTCTGGGGTGTGATGGGGCTTATCTCCGCTGGGGGAAGCGCAAGCTCGGAGATTATCGCTAATTCAGTGGCTTTTATTAAGAATAATCAAAACGGTGATGATGGCTGGAGTTGGGGTGTAGGGCAAGATAGCGATGTCGATGATACTGCCTGCGCTGTGATGGCTTTGATTGCTGCCGGGGAAAGCACAGGCTCAAATGCTATCACAAATGGCTTAAATTATATTAAATCCCAGCAGGCTGATAATGGGGGTTTTCTTTCCTGGGGAGCAACTAACCCGTCCACCGATTCCTGGGCAATTGACGCCATTGTAGCTGCGGGACAGCAGCCAACGAGCAGTTACTGGACAAAGAATAATAATACCCCTATCGATGACTTGCTTGGCTTTCAGAACCCCGATGGCTCCTTCCCTGATTGGCAAGGCAACCCTTCTCCCTGGATTACTGCTTATGCCATACCAGCTCTTTTAGGCAAGCCATACCCTGTCGAGGTTCTTCAGCCTCAAGAACCCGGTTCAGTTTATGTTAGAGTTGAAGGACAATCCAGCACTATCTGGAGTGGGAATGTAACAGTTTCTGAATCAACTATTACAGATGACGAAGGCAACCCGCATTATCTGTCTGATCCCACTGCCTTAGGAGCTCTGGATGAAGCTTCTCAAATTGGTAACTTTACTTACACAGTGCATTATTACGAAGGACTAGGTCTATGCATTTGGTCCATAAGTGAAGAGGGGGATTGGACAAGTGGTCCTTGGTGGCAGTATAGGGTGGATGATTACCCTGCTGAGGTCGGGGCAAATAGCTTTGTATTGAATGTAACTAGCACACCTGCCCCTCCACACTATGAGATACTCTTCTATTCCAGCACCACTTTTAGCGAAACTCCGTTGAAAATAGCGCTAAATAAAACAGAGGTGGATGTGGGTGAAGAATTCGCTGTCACAGTAAATGCCTATAATGATACCACCCACAATTGGTTACCTTGTGCCAATGCTACTGTTCATGCTGATGAAGACTATGTTACCAGTCCTGACGGGACGGTAGATATTTCTATAAGTAGGGACGGGAGCTTTAAAGTCTTTGCTGAAAAGAGTGGCTATATAAGAAGTGACAAGGTTTTAGTCAAGGTAGGAACAGGAGAAGGTACACAGGCTCAGGTTAGCCTGAGTGCCAACGTAGTACCGGCAATCTCTATCAAAATTTCGCCCCTGAGCATTGATTTTGGCAATTTAGTACCGGGGCATACCAGTAATGCTCATACTCTGAGTATTGAAAACAAGGGGGGTATGCCAATCAAGGTTACAGCTCAGGTAACCGATCAGGCGCAAGGTTTGTTTGTCACCGGGTTAAAGTTGGATGATAGCTCCTGGGAATCATTTGATACCATAGTCGATGTTAACGATTGGGAGGAAATGCGGGCTAAATTAGTTGTGCCCCTGAACTATGCTGGTGTGGGGCAAAAGGCAGGGGCTCTGATCTTCTGGGCAGAGGAAACAAGTTAGCATGCAAGGCAGATGGCTGCTCACTGCTTTTTGTCTGGTGATTGCCGTCATGCTTTTGTTTCCTGTTTCACTGTTAGCAGCAGGGGTGGGAATTGCTCCGAGGGAGCTAGAATTCAATGCTTACCCTGGGAGTTCAGCCAATGAAACTCTCTATGTGATCAACACTGGAGATAACGAGGCGGAATATAGAGTCTACTCAGAGGAGAAGTATAAAAATTGGTTCGACATCGCACCGAACGAATTTACCTTAACTCCGAATGAGGTTAAAGAAGTGCAGATAACCGTCTCTCCTCCCTTGCTTGCGGCTGGTGACCATGCTGCTTACATCTATGTAGCTGCCACAAATCCATCTCCACAGCTTGGTATGGGAGCGGGGATCAAGGTGCCCGTTCACCTTCATATCGCTAGCTGGCCGTTGTATGTGGCGATTGGCATGGTTGCCTTACTTGTAGGGTTAGCAGCGTTTCTGGTCTGGAGAAGAAATAGAGCTTATTAAGGTTATGTTGTTGGGAGCAAAGCAAAACAATCTCTTAAAACTTGTTGTAATTGCGGTTATTGTTGCTTGCCTGCTTGCCATTCCGTTAAGCGGCTGCCAGTCAACGCCATCAGGACAAATTGAAGTAAGGGTAATCGTTAGCCAGGACTTCAACAGCACGCTAATACTAAATGAACTGGTCAAGTTGGACGATGGTTCCACTGCTATGGATGCATTACAGCGGGTGGCTACCGTGGAAACGAAGGGAGGATTTGTGGAGGCGATAGAAGGCGTCCGCTCTCAGTATCCAGGAACAAATAAAGACTGGTTCTATGATGTTAATGAGGTATCACCAAATAAGGGAGCTGCTGCCTACGTACTCCATGATGGTGATGTAGTGCATTGGGACTTCCATGAATGGTAAGCTACAAATATAGTGACAAAGGCACGGTCATCCACAGGCTTAATCCGTGGTGTAAGTTAGCCTGGATTGCCGGCGTTTGTATCCTTGCGCTGCTGTTCGATAGTCCCGTTTATCTTCTTCTACTTTCTTTATCCACGTTACCGGTAATTTTGGCAGCTAAGATATGGAAAGAATGGCTTTCGGTGATGAGGTTCGCCTTCTTTTTATGCTTATTAATCATAGTCATCAATGCATTGGTAAGCAATCAAGGTTCTCACGTCCTGTACCAATTCCCCGTTGCCATTCCCATAGTCGGTGCTCCTCGAATAACCCTGGAGGGGATACTCTGGGGGATAGGGAATAGCTTGAGATTGCTGGCGATAATCTCCGCTTTCACTGTGCTTATGTTTGCCATTCATCCTGATGATCTTATGTTGGCTATGGTGAAGGCGAAATTACCTTATAAATCAGTTATGGTGACAAGCTTATCCACTAAGTTTGTTCCTGCTTTGATTGATGATGCTCAGTGTATCGCTGATGCTAAGAAGAGCAGGGGCTTGGAGCTCGATAGGGGAGGGCGTATCCAAAGAGTTAAAAGCTATGCCTCTATTGCTATTCCACTGTTATCTAACTCTCTGGATCGCGCTGTCCAGGTGGCTGAAGCAATGGAGGCAAGAGCGTTTGGCTCGGGGGAAAAGAGGACTTTTTATAAGGAGTTGAAACTAGGCAAAGTTGACATAGCTATTTTATCCTTCGTTTTTTTCTCTGTTGCTTTTGGAATCTTTTCGCGCTGTTCAGGGCAAGGAGGATACCAGTATTATCCCGTTGTCGAGGCCGTCAGCCTTACCGCTTCAGAATGGGCTATGTTATTTGTTTTACTACTGCTGGTTAATGCTATGCCCATCCTGGCTTTACTAAAAAGGAAGGTGTCTCTTGATTAGTATAAAGAATCTGACCTTTTACTATAGCGGTGGTGATAAGCCGTCTCTTCGCGATATCAACCTTGAAATCGAGGATGGTGAGTTTGTGTTGCTTACCGGTCCCTCTGGAGGGGGAAAGTCGAGCCTGTGTCGCTGTCTAAACGGGTTAATACCCCATTTCTACGGTGGGAAGATAACCGGCAAGGTGGAGGTTAATGGTCTTGATGTAACCAAGCATTCCACCAGGGAACTGGCTACCATGGTGGGGATGGTATTTCAAGACCCCGAAAACCAGTTGGTGGCTATGGATGTGGATAGCGAACTTGCCTTTGGATTGGAAAATCTCGCTTTTGCCAAGGAGGTGATCGCCAGGAGGATAGAGGAGGCGCTGGATACAGTAGGTATTGCCAGCTTACGCCATCGAGCAACAAGTGAACTTTCCGGCGGGGAGAAGCAGAGAGTGGCGATAGCCTCTGTGCTGGCGCTTTACCCTGATATCCTGGTATTGGATGAGCCTACCTCGGAATTAGACCCCAAGGGTGCTGAAGATGTCCTTAATGTAGTGGAACGGCTAAATGATGAGCTGGGCATCACGGTGATATTGGTGGAACACAGATTGGATAGGGTGGTGGCGCACTCCGATAGGGTTATTGTGCTGGAGAATGGCATGATTACCGCTGACGGAGGTCCAAGGTCAATTCTCAGCGATGGAAGGGTTTCCCAAAGTGGCGTTGGGATACCTCCCATAATTAAGCTTGCTCAGGCTGTGAAGAGCAGAGGAATGTCATTGCGAGTGAAGCAAAGCAACCTCATTGATGATACTCCACTAACGGTCAAGGAAGGCAGAATAGCGTTAGCTAAAACTCTTCGTCATTCTAAGCCCTGCGCCTCTCGGCATTCTGAGCTCTTTTCCCCTGTCATTGCGAGTGAAACGAAACAATCTCATCTTAAGCCTCTAATTGAGGTGAAGAACTTATGGCATGGCTATCCTGATGGCTTCGTTGCCGTAAAGGGCATAAATTTGAAGGTGTGCCCCGGGGAATTTGTCGCCATTATGGGACGGAATGCCTCAGGGAAGACCACGTTGGTCAAGCACTTCAATGGCTTGCTTAAACCGACAAAGGGCGATGTTAT
>JAUWGN010000026.1 GCA_030606385.1 Dehalococcoidia bacterium | reverse complement strand
GTAACCGCTTAGCAGGCGGCCGCACTAGACCACTATGCGATCCCTCCCACTGGAGCTGAGGGGATTCGAACCCCTGACCTCCTCCGTGCAAGGGAGGCGCTCTCCCAATTGAGCTACAGCCCCAAAAGGTTATGATTTTATTGTATCAAATTGTGCCATGAAGGCAAATTGCAACAGCTTATAGAGAAAGGAAGCTTATGTGTTAAAATCAAGGAGGTAAACCACATAATGGATTATCAGATGATGTCTATATGCCAAGCATAACATTTCCAGTGGCATTAGCTGCAGGATTATTGTCCTTCCTATCGCCATGTGTCCTGCCGCTGGTTCCAGTATATATAGCTAACATAGCTGGTAGCTCAGTTCTAACAGCGAGTCCTCCAAGCCGACGATATATTTTTCTACACACCATCAGCTTCGTAGCTGGCTTCTCCCTGGTTTTCGTCATCCTGGGAGCTTCCATGGGCTTACTGGGTGCTATGGTACCACTGGGGCCACTGCGCAATATAGCTGGCGTACTACTCATTCTATTTGGTTTATTCTTGATAGCGGCAACTAAAGTGTCCTGGTTGAACTACGAGAAACACCTTCTCCCTAACCGAGCTCGAGGAACAGGATATTTGAGGTCCCTCTCGATAGGAGCAATATTTTCCCTTGCCTGGATTCCTTGTGTTGGTCCAGTGCTGGGGGGGATATTGACTTTAGCCTGGAGCTCCCAGACTGCGTGGCAAGGAGTCTATCTTCTGCTGGGTTACTCCTTAGGGCTTGGGCTGCCTTTCATCGCTGTTGGTCTGGCTTTAGGGGCACTTTCACCATATCTCAGGTGGCTTAACCGCCATGCTTATGTTACCTCGATAGTAAGCGGAGCACTGCTGATTGCCATAGGAATCCTGATACTAACTGGCAAGTTAGTCTATCTCAGCACGCTTTAAAAGGAGTTTACCATGACTAACAAAAGATTTAGAAAGTGGTTAGTAAAGGCGGGTCTGATTGTTGCTATGTTCTCCATAGTCGCAGGCGCTACATCCTGTACGGGTACAGGGGCTGAAGTAGGAAAACAAGCACCGGACTTCACGTTAGGCACCATGGCAGGGACGGAAATAACTCTGTTTGAATTGCGCGGGACGCCAGTGGTGCTTAATTTCTGGGCTATCTATTGCGCCCCCTGCCGGAGTGAACTGGGCTATTTTGAACACGTAGCCGCACAAAGTGCTGGTGAGGTAACAATAATAGCGGTCAACATTGCGGAACCTCGTTCACAGATAGAGCAATTCTTTGGCGACTACAAGCTGCATTTTACCGTTGCTCTAGGCGGAGGTAGTCAGGTATCCTACAAATATAATGTGTACCGTATCCCCACCACTTTTTTCATAGATAGCGACGGGATTATTCGTAATATAAAACCAGGCGCCTTCACCAGCGAGATGGAGCTATGGGCTGCCATAGAGACCATCCGTGGACCTACTCCCTGAATTTCCTGAAAATCAGCGCAGCGTTGGCTCCACCAAAGCCAAAAGAGTTGGATAAAGCTACATTAACCTCGGCTTTCCGGGCTACATTGGGGACATAATCCAGGTCACACTCAGGGTCTGGAGTATCGTAATTTATGGTGGGCGGAATAATACTATCCCGAATGGTAAGAGCGGTGAAAATAGCTTCTACGGCACCTGTCGCCCCCAATAAATGACCTATCATAGATTTATTGGAGCTTACCGCCACCTTTTGGGCATGTTCCCCTAAAGCAGCCTTTATAGCCTTAGTTTCGGCTAAATCATTGAGCATAGTAGAAGTTCCATGAGCATTGATGTAGTCAACTTCCTGAGGCAGGATGCCAGCATCATTTAAAGCAAGCCTTATACACCGTGCTTGATTCTCCCAATCAGGCTCAGTGATATGCAACCCATCGATGTTGGAGCCATAGCCGAGAAGCTCGGCATAAATCTTTGCACCTCGCTTTAGAGCAAAGCCAAGCTCTTCAAGAATCAAAATGCCTGCTCCTTCACCAAGAACAAAGCCATCGCGGTTTTTGTCAAATGGACGGCTCGCCTTTTCAGGTTCATCATTCCTCCTCGATATAGCTCTCATTCTATCCAATCCAGCAACGGCAACAGGTATAATATAGGTATCGCTCCCCCCAGCAATCACGGCATCAGCCTCACCATATTGAATAAGCCTGAAGGCGTCACCAATGGCATGGCTTCCAGTAGCGCAGGCGGTAGCTACACATTTACTTGGCCCTTTAGCACCAAAGACAATGGAGACCTCTCCCACAGCCATGTTGGGAAGAAAGCCAGGGAGAAAAAAGGGGGAAACGCTATCAGGACCCTGTTCCTTGAGGTCACTCAAATTCTTCTCATAAGTGATCATCCCCGCAACACACGTGCCTATAATCGCCCCAACTTTATCAGCATTGCTGTCGCTGATAGATAATCCAGCATCATCCAGAGCCATTCTGGTAGCCACCAGGGTGTAATGAATAAAAGCGTCGGTCCTTCTTATCTTCTTTCTGTCCAGAAAGTCCTCGGCGTGGAAATCCTTTACCTCAGCGGCAATCTGGCACTTAAAGCCTGAAGGGTCGAATTTAGTAATTCGAGCTACTCCGGATTTCCCCTGACACAATGCTTGCCATGACTTGCCGGCCCCTGTGCCCAGAGGAGTTATCGCACCAACTCCGGTAATGACTACCCTTCTTTTATTCACTTCGATGCTCTCTCGTTATGCCGCTTCCTTAATGCTGATTTGCTGCCTTCCTTTTTCGCCTTTTCCTGGACTTGCAAATCCATATCTTCAACCACAATATCTATCATCAATTATAAAAACACAAGACTATCACCCACCCCCTACTAACCGTTGTATCTTGGTCAGTTCCAATTTCAATGCGTCCACCAAATTTGACTGCACAGCCAGTTTCACCTGATGCATGGATTCAGCCACCTGTGGGGCTTTGGAGTGACCGTGTCCGGTCCATACCAGTCCGTTTATACCATAAACTAACCCTCCACCTCTTACATCAACCACGTTGGTCAAACTAAACAAATCCTTACAAACAGCATCGATATCTGTCTTTGAGAGAAGCTTATCCAGAGTAACCCTTAATCGCTCAATTATAGACCTGCTCAACCCCTCACAGAATTTTATCAGAACATTGCCTGTAAACCCATCACAAATAACAACGTTTGCCTTTCCTGCAGGAAGATCATGACCTTCTATATTCCCGATGAAATTCAGCTTGCTCTTCTTAAGAAGTTGGTAAGCTCCCTTTACCAGATTATTGCCCTTCCCCTCTTCAGCACCATTGCTGAGCAATGCCACGGTTGGGTTGGCAATGTGAAGCATCTTCTTAGCATAAACACAACCCATAGCAACAAAATTCAATAATTCACGCGGATTACAATCAACATTAGCTCCTGCATCAAATATTACCGTATCAGGGACGAACCCGAGGAGATCCCCACCAACAGTCGGCCGCCTGAGGCCTTCCAGAGTGCCCAGGGTTACTATGGCACTCACCATGACTGCTCCTGTAGGACCCATACTTACCAGGGCATCTGCCTCGCCCTTTCTCACTAATTGAGTGGCAACAAGAATAGAAGCATCGGGCTTGTGCCGCAAAGCCATTGCGGGAGGCTCACCATCAAGTATCACATCGCTTGCATGCCTCACACGGATAGGAAGACCGGAAATACCATATCTCTCCACTTCCTTCTGAATAGCATCCTCCCGACCCACCAAAACTATCCCAATTCCCTCCCTCCTGGCTCCTTCAATCGCACCCTTGACTATCTCCTGAGGAGCATAATCACCACCCATGGCATCTACAGCCACAGTCACCACTTTGTTACCTGTACCAGTCACCAATTCTACTCTTCCTTGCTTGACACTAGGACTTTAAACTGTACATCAAAACCATACCTTGTAAATTAGTTGCCTATTATACCATCTTTGTCAACAATCTGTACTCGTTCATATGATTAGTGACACTAACTCGTCTCTTGTCATTGCGAGGAGTGTTAACGACGAAGCAATCTCAAAGCGAGATTCCTCGCTTTCGCTCGGAACAAGGATTGCCACGCTTCGCTCGCAATGACAAGGAAGTATTTCTTAGTGTTATAAACATATAATATGTCACCTATCTACCTGAGCTAGAGCACAATCAAGGTATTGATTGGAATAACTGGCTAACGTGGTAAAATAGTTGGGTATGAAGATAGTATCTCATGAGAAATACAAGCGGGTTTATACCTATGACCCGGCATCTAACGCGGGAAGGATAGAGAACATTCTTGAGGCACTGAAGGGTTATGAATTCGTCCAGCCTGAACCTGCCGCTGAGGAGGATCTTCTCCTGGTTCATACTCAATCTTTGATCGACTCAGTGAAAAGGGATGCACTTGTTTTTGAAGTAGCCAGCCTAGCTACTGGCGGGGCGATAAAAGCCGCTCAGATTGCTCTAAATGAGCCCGCCTTTGGTCTAATAAGGCCACCAGGACACCATGCTGGCAGAGACTGCAATGGCGGCTTTTGCTTTTTCAACAACATGGCTATCGCTATCACAAAATTAATTCAGGATAAAAAGATAAATAAAGCCTTGATAGTCGATATTGACCTTCATTACGGCAATGGTACCTATAATATCTTAGGCAACAACGAGAATGTCATATTTTTGAACATGGTATGCCAGGAAAGGCAAGAATACTTAGCTCAGCTAAGCGAAAGCCTAGGAAAAGTAATGGGCTATGACATTATTGGGGTCAGCGCTGGATTTGATACCTATGAGAAGGATTGGGGAAGAAGCTTGAAGACTGAGGACTACAAGACAATAGGCAGCATGATAAGGGAGGCAGCTAAATCCTGCAAGGGAAGAAGATTTGCTTTACTAGAAGGTGGCTATTACATCCCCGATTTGGGCAAGAACGTGAAGTCCTTCCTGAAAGGGCTAGAGTAAGCTCTCTACAAATTAAATCTCAAATTGCATCCCTGTCTGTAGTGGGGAAAACCTTTCTCTAAAGGCGAGGTAAAGCTCCACTTGTGCTTTAAATCCTGTGCAATGACCGACACATATCCATTTTGGGTTCAACTTAGCAAGTTCTTCACCTGTTCTTTTTATCCTGACATCGGATGCATCCACAAGATGCAGACCGCCAATAATACCCTCTATTTTCTCGCAGCCAGTCAACTCCATGGCGTGCCTGGCAATATTAACAATTCCAGCATGGCTACAACCGGTTACAATCACCAGACCCTTCCCGTTAACATTTGCCACGACTGATATATCATCGAGCATCTGGTCATCTACGACTTCCCCACCCTCTATCGTCTTCAGCGCTATCCCTACTTGCTCGAAGTCAGTTTGCCTTTTCACCTCTCCGGTGGTGGTAATCCCCGACATGAGATTCACAGGGTCTCTAGTTAGAAGAAGGCTGCCGCCAGCTTTTTCTATCTCCTCTCTGGAATCGCCGGGCATAATGCCCACATGCCTGAGATAAGGCTCGGTAACGAAATTCAGTCGAAAGATGTCCCGATGAGCGATTACCTGGATATCCCTTCTGCCTATTTCTTTGAGCATCCTTGTTACTCCCTGTGTATGGTCATAATGGCAATGGGTTAGAACAACAGCATCAATAATCGAGGGCGCGATATTCATGAGTTTCATGTTGTTAAGAAGAGCCTGCGAATTTTGACCCACATCAACCAGGATCCTCATTACATCGGAGCCTTTTGCCCCTTCCAGAAGAAAGGAAACTCCGTGTTGCCCTAGATAATGACTTTCATAAAGTACGGAATCCTCCGTCAAGACTGTAATCTTCAGACTATTCAGCTCGCCAATTTCTGCCACGTCTTCTCTTTCCACCATCACGCGTGATAAAGCAAAGTGCTACCACAACTACAGTGTGATAGCACTCCGCTGCTCAAATAGCGATCAGCGATAATCGCTACTGCCGCTTACATACTCCAGGCAATTACCTCTATCTGAGCATTTGCATAACCCGTCTCAGTGGTAGGATCCTCCACCACTTCCCAAACCTCGAAGGCACCGGAGGCACGATCGCCTAATTCATTGAACGAGAGGGGACCAGTGGCACCTTCAAATTCCAGCTCGACCAAGGCATCTTTTATCGCCTGGCCGTCATAGACGCCGGCTGCCTCTATTGCCTTGGCTGCTGCCCATACCGCATCATAGGTAGTATCGCAGTAAGTTTCGGGAGGCTCGCCAAACTTCGCAGTATATGCCGGAACAAACTGTTCATAAAGTGGTCCTGTGCCAATAGTTCTGGTTCCAGCAACAATGGCCTTCTCCATGAACTCAGCACTCCCCGCTTCTTCAAATAGACCTGAGCCGTAATTACCATCGCAGCCAAGCCAGGCAATTTCATCCAAGCCCATATCTAGAGCCTGCTTAAAAATTATGATGCCATCACTAGCGTAGGTAACCGCCAGAACCACATCTGGGTTGTTAGCCGAAATTACCTCTAGCTCGCTGCGATAATCCTTCTTAGTGATATCGTAGTGTATCGCTTGCACATGTTCTCCCTCCCATCCTGCCGCTTCAAGTCCATCAACAGTATATTCCTCCAAGCCTATGCCATAGGTATTATCCAATACAATGGTAGCCAACCTGGTATAGCCTTTATCCATGATGATGTCCGCTAATACCAGTCCTTGAGCATCGTCACGCAGGCAGGTACGGAAGTACCACTCTGTCCCCTCTAACTCAGAAAGCGGAACCCCTGTAGCTGACATCGTTATTAAGGGGATTTTGTGCTCCTTGGCATATGGGATTGAAAGCTCGGACGTTGGGGTGATCATAGGACCGACAATTACTTGTACCCCGTCTATCTCAACCAGCTTCTTAACTCTGTCAAAGCCTTTGTCTGGGTCTGTAGCTCCATCCTCTTCCACTAATTCCACTTCTTTCCCCAGCACCCCACCAGCAGCATTGATCTCCTCAACTGCCATCCTGGCACCATCCAGCATCCTTCCCCCCATTGGAGCTAATTCTCCACTGAGCTCCAATACACAGCCTATCTTGATTGTTTCAGCCGGGCTAGGCCCACAGGCTACCGCCGGGATGAGAAGAGCCAAGACGGCCATTACCATTAACACCTTCTTAACCATTTTTACCTCCCTTTACGTCTGAAATTTATTGGCTAATTATGCCGAGCGGCTAAATCCGTGTCAATACCCTTTAGCCTCTAAACCTAAATATCGCTGCTTGGAAGATTCTTCAGCAAATAGAGAACTAGCTTCGCCTTCCATAGCACAGGTGCCCTCAACCAGAACATAGCCTCGACTGGAGACACTTAAAGCTTTCTTGACACTTTGTTCCACTATTATTATAGCTGTGCCTGTCTCCCTTATCTTTTCTAGTTTGGATAAGATGACTGAAACCGGCTTAGGAGACAAGGAAGCCAACGGCTCATCAAGCAATAGAACTTTGGGCTGTGCCATCATAGCTCTGGCTATGGCTAACATCTGCCTTTCACCACCGCTTAAATTCTCCGCCAAAGCATTTTTCCTCACCTCGAGCTCAGGAAACATCTCAAAAATCTCCCTCATGCCAGCCTTCACGGAAGCTCTTCCTTTCCTGTGATAGGCTCCCATATCTAAGTTTTCACTTATAGTGAGGTTAGGAAAAATATTGTTTACCTGAGGAACATAACCTATACCCATCTTTATTGCCCGATCAGATACTACGCCAGTGATATCCTTCCCGCAGTACAATACTTTGCCTTGAAACAACCGGGCGAAGCCAAGAATGCTTTTGAGCAAGGTTGACTTACCGCTACCGTTAGGACCAACAATAGCCACAATCTCACCTTCATCTACCTTCACAGAGACATCATGGACAATAACGACATCACCGTAGCCAGCATTGATATTTTTGACGGCAAAGACAGGTTCTATTTTACCCTTCTCCTAAATATGCTTCATAAAAGGCAGGACTATCAACCACCTCATGAGGCTCCCCTTGAGCTACGATCCTACCCTTATCCATGACATAAACCCAGTTAGCGAACTCGAATAATATCTCCAGGCGGTGTTCCACAATGAAAAAGGTTGTGCCATTACGAGAAAAATCCTTTAGCTTTTGAAATATGCTCTTACCTAATGCGGGATTTATTCCCGCTGCTGGCTCGTCTAAAAGCAAAAGTCTGGGCTTCGCCATAAGCCCTCTGCCAACTTCGAGGAGCTTCCTTTGCCCACCGGAAAGCTCGCCAGCAAAGGAAAAAGCCCACCTCTCCAAGTCCACGAGTCTGAGAATATCTAAAGCTTCCTCAATCAGACCCTCTTCTTGCTTCTGCCAGCTTTTTCTCCAGAAAAGGCTATACAGGCACTTGTCGCCCTGGTGACCTCGTGCTGCCACCAGCATGTTATCAAGAACACTCATTCGATTAAAAAGCCGGGGTAACTGGAATGAATTCACCACTCCTTCCCCATAAACGTTATGAGGAGCGAGATTGCTGATACACTTACCGTTGAAGTAAATGGCACCATGGTCAGGCTTGTAAAGACCAAGAATGGTGTTGAATAAAGTGGTTTTACCACTGCCATTAGGACCCACCAAACCCCAAATGCCGCCTTCCTCGATGTCCAGATCTACTTCATTGACAGCGTAAACCCCACCAAAGTGCTTGCTAACTTCTCTTATTCCTAACAATGCTTCTTCCATTATCGGCTAATCCTCTTCTTCGATGAGTCTCACATTATATATGATATACACAAAAATAAGTAAAATTTGGAGGGATAGGTTTACGCAGCCCCTTTAGTCAAGGGGCCACATAAAGATGAAGAGATAAACACCGAAATGCTTGCTAACTTCCCTTATCCTTAGCAACGCTTCTTTCATAACGAGCTACCTCCAGTGCCTTTGTCTTAATCGGACTTTCCTTTAACAAGCCCTGTGGTCTATAAAATAAAACAAAGATGATTAAAGCACCAAATAGAATATACTGCAAGCTGCTGGGGTCAACGGGCAAAACTAAATAGTCTTTGGCTATGTTAGCCCCCCTATCGAAAAGCTCCACCAACCCAGCACCCAGCAATGCCCCCCAGTTGTTGGCTGGACCTCCCAAAAAAACCATTATCCAGACTGTAAATGTGACCATAGGCATAAACATGCCAGGAACGACGTACTGAAGATACTGAGCAAAAAGTCCACCAGCTAATCCTGCCATAGCTGAACCCAACATAAATATTTGAGCTTTATATTTGGCCCTGTCTTTACCTAACGCTTCAGCAGCAATCTCATCTTCCCTTATAGCACGCACCACCCTGCCATAAGGAGAATTAGCCAATAATTGAGCTACAACAAAGCAGATTAGCAAACAAATGAAAACTAACCCTATGTTCTCTAAACGATAAATAAGCTCAGAGCCCATCCACGGAAAAATCGGAGCAACCCTCATCCCCCAATCCCCCCCAGCAAGCCCGACCTCAGACTTGACAGACAACCTCAATATCTCGCCAAAAGCTAAAACCGATATAGATAAATAGTCCGCCCTTAACCTTAAGGCGGGTAAGGAAACACGCCAGCCGACAATCGC
>JAUWGN010000065.1 GCA_030606385.1 Dehalococcoidia bacterium | reverse complement strand
GAAATCTGACCCCTCAAAAGCATCCACTGAAACGGCAAAAGATGGAACACCGTGAAAAGATCCCACCAGAGCGCCAGCAACAGTGCCCGAAATGAAAACATCATATCCTATATTAGGACCTTTATTGATGCCCGAGACAACAAGGTCTATCTCTCTGGGGAATAAAGCCCTGAAAGCTATAATGACGCAATCGACTGGCGTACCATCGGTAGCATAGATCCCACTCCCCATCGCCTGTGGAAACACCTTCACGGCACGGCGCAAATTAACCGAAGTGCCCACTCCACTTTGTTCACTCTGTGGAGCTACAACCACCACCTCACCTACTTTGCGAAGTTTCTCTGCTACAGCCCAAAGACCAGGAGAGTCAATTCCATCATCATTGGTAACTAATATTTTCATAAGTGCTCGCTGGCTATCAAACTTCTGAGTAACTATCTCAGTAAAATAATTGTGCTTTGATTATCGGGCTATGTCAAGCTTGATAGTTGTTGCAACTAATGTAAAAATATGCTTTATATTGAGATGCACCCAACTAGTGAAAATAAAACCCTAATTCAGTGCGACTTTGACGGCACTGTTACCGAAAAGGATATCAGTTATCTGATATTACACACCTTTGGCAACGGGGATTGGAAGAAACTAGTAGCTGACTACCGAGAGAACAAAATATCGGTGGACTACTTCAACAAGCAAGCATTCGCTATGGTGAAAGCCAGTAAGGAGACTCTGATCGAATTTGTGAGAGAAAAAGCAAAGTTACGACCCGGGTTTAAGGAGCTAATCGATTACTGCCATGAACGGGACTTCCGCCTGGTCATTGTAAGCAATGGTCTGGACTTCTATATCGATATAATACTCGCTGATGCTGGCATCAGAAACATTGAAGTATTCGCCGCACAAACTAAATTCTGCCCCGAAGGTATTAAAGTTCAATATATCGGACCGGATGGCAATCAAGCAAACGATGGGCTTAAAGAAATATATACCAAATTGTTCCTGGCGGAAGGTTATCGCCTGATATGTCTGGGGAATGGTGTCTCCGATATTTACCCGGCACGGTTAGCTCACCACGTTTTTGCCCGGGACGACTTGCTTTCACATTGCACCAAAGAAAATATTGCCTGCACACCATTCAACGACCTTAATGATGTGGTCGAAGATCTGAGGCTACTCACTCAATCTCGTTCAAATGCCTGGTAGTTATCTCTCCCTACGTTTGTGATATAATTCTATCTTCATTAGATTTTTGAGGCGAAGAGGGATAATCAATAGCAGAGGTCAAAACAAGGCTGCGGGAGACAACACTTCTATTGATAGATATGCAAGATGATGCGCTTCACAAAAAGGGAACTTGTTTGACAACAGGTAAGCCAGAGGCGTAAATTTATATTTAACCTTGGAGGGATAGAAATCTACGCTATTATTGAAACCGGGAGTAAACAATATAAGGTAGCCCCTAACGAGAAGATAGAGGTTGAACGCCTGAACATACCTGAGGGAGATACCGTTGACCTAGACAGTGTATTGTTTATTAACGATGATGGAAATGTAATCATAGGCAACCCTACTATCAAAGGTGCCAAGGTAAAAGCTACTTCCCTAGGTGAGTTTAAAGGAGACAAGGTTATAGTATTTAAGTATAAGCCGAAGGTTCGCTACCGGCGAAAAAAAGGACACCGGCAAATTTATACCAAATTATTAATAAATAAAATCATTAAACCGCGGGGGCACAAGCATGGCACATAAAAAAGGCGGTGGTAGTACACGCTGTGGACGCGACAGCCAATCAAAGCGTCTTGGCGTAAAGAAATTCGGGGGGCAGCAGGTTCGCGCCGGGAATATCCTGGTTCGGCAACGAGGCACCCGTATCTTACCAGGAAATAACGTCGGCATAGGCAGAGATTACACCCTGTTCGCTCTGATAGATGGCTTTGTAAAGTATGAGCCAGCTAACAAATACAAGAAAAAGGTAAGCATCTACAAATGAAGGATAAGATACACCCCAAATATCATGAGAACGCTAAAATAACCTGCCTTTGCGGCAATACCTTCACCGTGGGCTCAACCAAGCCAGAGCTTAGAGTAGAAGTATGCAGCAAGTGCCATCCCTTCTACACTGGGGAACAAAGAATAGTGGATACCATGGGAAGGGTGGGACGGTTCAAGAAGAGATATAGAATAAAAGATTGACGTAGAGCACTTGTTCAACACCCTTAACAGAACTACCTAGGCTAAGTCTTGGTTCCCCAAAAGTCTGAAGTCCGTATCATTTCGCAAAAAACAAGTTCGCTTGCCGGTATGGCAAACCGGACCCGTCGGCTCCGCCTGGACAAGAAGCGTATCACTGTCGCAGTCTTTGATAATGGACTTCATCCTGAGGAAATTGCCTGAAGTTTCCCCCTTATGCCATAATTCCTGCCGACTGCGACTATAGAACCACACATCACCACTTTCTATCGTTCGAGCCAGCGACTCTCTATTCATATAACCCAACATCAATACCTCACCATTCCTGGCATCCTGGATGATAGCAGGAATTAAACCTTGAGAATCAAACTTCAACATGTACCTTCGACCTCCTCTTTTCATCATTGCGAACCAAAGGTATGCAATCCGTTAGAGATTGCTTCGGAATTGCTGTGTCTCGCAATGACTTAGTGATGTTATGGCCTCCCTTAAGTCAATATCGCCAGTATAGAGGGCTTTGCCAATAATCGCTCCTTCCACTCCAACTTGCTTAAGCCTTTTCAAATGCTCCAGCTTGGAAATTCCCCCAGCAGCAATTACAGGAACATTTATTCCACTAACCAGCCTTCCTATCATATCAAAGTTAGGCTCAGTCAAAGTGCCATCCCTCCGTATATCAGTAAAAATAAATCGCTTAACTCCAATGTTTACCATGTCTCCACCCAACTGTAAAATATCCACCACTGTATCCTCCCGCCAGCCATGGATGCAAATCTTGCCGTCTCGAGCATCAAGACTCACCACTATCGCTTCGCCAAATCGGCTACATAGTTTCCTTACCATCTCGGCATTTTCTACTGCTGATGTGCTTAAAATAATACGTCTTACCCCCTTCCGCAGTAACTCTTCAACCATGCTCTCTTGTCTGATGCCACCACCAAATTGTATCGATAAACCGCTCTCCTTTATTATTTCTTCAACTGAATCTATGTTCTCTGGCTTGCCTGCAGCCGCTCCATCCAGATCAACTATATGAAGCCAGCGCGTGCCTTGAGAGCCCCACTTCAAGGCTACTGCTAGCGGTTTTTCACCATAAACAACCTGTCGACGGTAATCACCCTGATAGAGCCGAACACACTTGCCTTTCCTGATATCAATGGCAGGAATTATTTCCATCGCTAACTATTTGTAAGCCAGATATTCCTTTCCCAATAATTCTCTGGTCACTATGAGCTTCATGACTTCAGTGCTTCCCTCAGCTAGAGTATAGGAGCGAATGCCCCTCAAAGCACGCTGTTCGGGACAATCCATAGAATAGCCATAGGCACCCTGCCATTGCATCGCATGATTGGCAGCATCGAAAGCCCACAATGGAGCCAGCATCTTAGCCATAGCGATAGCTCCGCTTACCTGGAACCGGGAAAATCCCCCTTCCCTTTGCTCCTTCTGATACATCCATAATGCTTTATAGGCTAATAGCCGAGTTGCTTCCAACTTAGAATAGTCTTCAGCGAGAACAAATTGCAACCCTTCATAACTGGCAATGGGACGACCAAAAGCCTGCCTCTGTTTCATATAATTAATGCCATTCTCTAGGGCTTTACTCGCTGCACCAACGCAAACCAAGGCAATAAGACCACGGGCAAACTCAAATCCCTGGTTCACCAGATAGAAACCTTTATCCTCTTCACCGATGCGATAATGTTCGGGAACAGTCACATTATCCATATAAAACCCACCCCAGGAAATCCCCTCCCTCCCCAGTTCTTCAGTATAGCGCGTGGTCACTCCGCCAACAGCCTTTATAGGAAAGAAAAACAAGGTCATCCCGCGTGTTCCCAACTCGGGGGTGGTCTTGGCTAAAGTGACAAAGCCGCCTCCATATTTCTCTGCCTCCCTCACGCCACTGATGTAACCCTTTTCTCCACTTACGATGTAAGTGGAGCCTTTTCTCACCGCCGTAGTTTTGCAAGAGGCAACATCTGAGCCGGCATCTGGCTCAGTTACTCCAACACCTACGAAGGCCTGGCCCTTCCGCATTCTGGGGAACACTTCCTGCTTAACTTCCTCACTCCCATACTTATCCAGAATGTAGCTCCAGGCACATTGAACCAGGAAAAATGTCGGGATAGCACAGCCCACATCCGCCTTGCCCAGCTCTTCAGCAACAATTCCTGCAGCTACCGCCTCCAGCCCCAAGCCACCGTATTCAGGTGAAATACACATGCCAAGTAAACCCATCTCGCTTAGTTCTTTAATCAACTCCTGCGGGATCTCCTTCTTCTCTACCATCTCAGCAAGCCTAGGTGAAATCTTTTCCTCACCAAATTTCCGCAAATTAGCCCGCAGGATTTCCTGCTCTTCGCTGAAAGTAAAATCAATCATCTGAGACTACTCCGTTCCTTGCAATGACGTTGTGCAATTTCATCCTATAATACAGTAGATTTAAGCTACGAAGCAACTCATCCCCCTATTCACATAATTAAGGATTGACGTGCTCGCAATTATATATGAGGCTTTAACATGACTCAGAAGTACTGGAAAGGAACAGTTGTCAAGCAAATGAGATTGCCTGGTACCTACGCAGCATAGAAGCTGTCTATCCAGTCTGGTCTTGAGGGTTGCTGACCTTGTTCCAGCATCTCTTTCCACCGCTCATCGGTCAATCTATCACTCATAGGCTGTTTGAATTCATAATAACTGAGGGTAGGTCCAGCACCAAGTATGATGCTGCCTTCGGGGACTTTATAAGCAACCAGAGCAAGGTCAACATAGCCTAACCCTTCCTCCAGGACCTGCCCCGAGTTAACATCGGTATGAACATCAGCGACAAGCGTGGTTTCCTTGCCTTTCGCTTCCACTCCAACAATTACAGAATCAAGTTCCTCGCCAAAATTCCTGATGAATTCATAATCGTCTTCGCTCAGCTCCTTACCCTCTAATTCATCCTGGGAAATGGTAATCAGCCTGCCCAAGATGTTTTCCAGGCTCTCCAGCCTTGATTCTTCTTCATCGCTCAAAGCACCAAGTTTGTCCAGCCCCTCTCTGGTCATCGCGGTAAGTGAAAGCATGCGATTATAGAATTCAGGAACTGGCTCCACATAGCCCACCACTGGCTTCGGTTGCGGCGGCATCGCTGTTGCCCACAGAGTGTAGCTCTGCTTGGCATAAAGGATGGTGTCGTGCCGAAGCTCAGTCCACGATGCCAGAGCAGTTTGCAATTCCTTATCCTGCCATGCTTCAGTTTGCATAAAAGCAGGATAGCCTTGACCAAAAGCTTCAAGCAAAGGCTTCAAGGAATAAAGCCAACTCCAGTAAAGATTGCGATTCCAATCTTCTTCACTGCAGGCGGCAAATTCCTCTTTGAGCTCATTTAGTTGCTTGTCATAGCTGGTATTTTCTCCCTGATATTCGGTATCACCTTCAGCATCCAATATCTCATAGGCACGCTCTGAGCCAAGAACTGCCATGACATCCAATCCTCTGGGGAAACACCTGCTGGGACCAATGGCAGTCATCCCCATGGTAAACGGCTCATCATCACCAACATACATACCCACAGCAGGAAAGACTAAATTCTGGAACATATAGGAGTCAGGGACAAATCTCTGCCCCATAAATCTCATCCCCTTAGTACTGGCCAGACATTCGTAAAGCTTCTCCTTGGTCACCGGGGGATAGATTATACAAACGCCGGAGCCACCATAAATCTGGGGATTTCTCATCCGGGCCAGCTCAGTCTTCAGATCGAGCAATATTCCTTCATCAGCAAGCTGGTTAACATCGAACTCAGTACCCAAGACTTCCCCCATAGCATCAAGATATTCATAGGGAGTAAGGTCATCAGCAGTGCCTACAAAAAATGAGGTAACCGCGTAAATCCGGTCCCACACATCCCAGCAACTGGTGAGATTGCCCTGCTCTGCTTGCAATAACACACTGGGCAATTCGGCTGAGATAAGCGATGCCTGAATTGTAGCTATACGAGCATCTTCCTCAGTTATCAAAGCATCACCCCCTCCCTTGAGCAGGAAGGCCATCCTGCCATACCACATCATCGCCTTAAAATATCTTTTAAGTGCCTCGCTTCTGGTGTAATGTCCCCGGGGAACATACTGGGAATAGTCCTCGCAATAACAACCGGGAAGGTCACATTGACAATCACCATGGGAATTAAATATGGCACTTGGCCTAAAACCTTCATGTGCCTCGATGTTCCCAATTTCCTCATTGACCTCATCAACCACATAGGAAGGAATGGTAAAATCAACCTTCTTCAACGGTTTGAATTCCTTGGGTTCCTCCCAGGGATGCTCTTGATTCCATTGCTCGATTTCCTGCTTTATTGCTTCCTCATCGTAGCCTTCGGTT
>JAUWGN010000095.1 GCA_030606385.1 Dehalococcoidia bacterium | reverse complement strand
AGCTATGGTTATCGCTGGTTGAGAAAGTTCCCTGGCGGTGGAATCATCCAGCGAAATGATATTGGTGACTTTGAGGAAATCCTCAACACCCAGGGGCGAACTGAAACGAGCGCTTCCCCCAGTAGGCAATACATGGCTGGGACCAGCAACATAATCGCCAAAAACTACTGATGAATTATCACCAACGAAAATAGCGCCGGCATTGTAGATTCTGGGAATCAAAGAAGAAGCGTCGGAGACCATAAGGGAAAGATGCTCAGGAGCATAAAGGTTGACCAATTCAACAGCCTGATCAATATCATCCACAAGGACAATCATCCCACTATCAAGGACTTCAGCGACAATAAAAGACCGCTTCAGCTTATCCAATTTGAGGGAAATTTCTTCATCAACCTTGTCAGCCAGCTCAGGGAATGTGGTAATCAAAAACACTTTTGCCAGCGGGTCATGCTCAGCCTGAGCGAGAAGCTCAGCAGTACATAGAGATGCATCGGCAGTGCTGTCAGCCACAATCACAATCTCGCTTGGTCCCTGAAGGCCATCAACGCCTACCTCGCCATAAACCACCATTTTAGCCAACATCACAAAAATGTTGCCCGGACCGCAGATTTTATCCACCTTGGGCACTGACTCCGTGCCAAAGGCTAGAGCAGCGATAGCTTGAGCACCACCAATCTTGAAAATCCGATCTACCTGAGCGATGTTAGCCGCTACCAACGTAGCAGCAGGAATAGCTCCATTAGGTCGGGGAGGCGAAGCCATAATGAGCTGCCCAACACCAGCCACCTTAGCAGGAATGGCAGTCATCAACACCGTGGAGGGATAACAGGCAGTCCCACCAGGAGTATAGATCCCCACCTTATTCAGCGGCCGAACTTGTCTTCCCAAACATGGATCAATAGATATAACGCCAGTTTTTGGTAAGCAAGCAAGGTGGAATTCTCTTATCCTCTCAGCAGCTAACTCGAGGGCTGAGATTAACTTTTTGTCCGCGGCATCATAAGCTGCCGAAATCTCCTGCTGGCTCACCTCCAGAGAATCAAGTTGAGCATCCTCTAATTCCTTAGCGTAGCGGAAAAGAGCTTTATCACCCTTACTTCGTACCTTGCCGATAATATTTGCCACTACCTGTTGCTGCTCCAGCGCTATATCCAAGGATTTTAGTGGGTCTTTTCTATCAAGCACTTGCTTTGCTTGGTCAAAACCTTTGATTCTCTTCACGCTAATCCTCCTCGCATCATCTGAATGAGGAAATCTATTTCTTCCTTCCTATCAGGTGAAACAATACTTTCCTTGTTGCCAATGAGGCAAGCAGTGGATTCGCAAAGGGTATCAATAATTTTGAGATTATGCTCCGCCATGGTTCTTCCAGTTTGCGCGTTATCAATAAGCAAATCGGCATCTTCAGGCAGAAAAGCCTCGCTTGTCCCCCAAGTTAGTATTAGTTTGTATGGACTAACGTGGTGGTCACAAAGATACTTATCGCTGATATTGACATACTCCGAGGCTACCCTCAGCGTGGATAATTTGCCCTTCTGCAGCAATTGTTTAACCTCTTCTATGGTTGATACTGGCATTTCCTGACTCGTCGCAGCTACGACTTTAACTTTGCCGAAGCCAAGATCCAATAATTCCACCACAGGGCTGGAGGGGAAACGGTAGACATGATCAAGTAGCCAGTCCCTGCCGGTTATCGCAAGATCGAAATTGCCGTTGGCTACCTGTAGTGGCATATCCTGAGGCCTGATTACCTTAATATCGAGCCAGTCTAGGTCAACCGAAGGATGATAATCCAGCGCCTCCACAGAATAATGGCTTAAATTGAGTCCAACTCGCTTTAAAAGCTGTGCCGTGGGTGGTAGCTGATGCCCATCAGGCAAAGCTAGCCTGACTTTCTTCAGCTCGGGGCGGGGAAGTAATTCAATAGAACCTTCCTTTCTGCTTAATTCCTCAAATGATAAAGAAAACTCCTTATTGTCAAGCTTGGAAGCAAAGCAATTCAACACTGAAGCCAAGTCCTTACTATTCAAACTTTTCTGGCTCGCAATTATCATAGCTTTAGTGGGGAGCAATTTCATGAGAGGAAGCAAACCTTTCCTTTCCAACTGTCTCCTGTTTCTGGCTCCCAATATCGCGATTTCAGCGTTCTCCGGGGGATAGACCTCAGCATCTCCCCAAACTGGGAAAATCCGAAACCTTCTCATCCGCACACTTAAGGCAAAAGCTTCGGCTAAATTAGGGTATTCACTTACTATACGCCAGTTACGTTGCCTGGCTAGAAATTCATCGAGGTTGGATATTCCTGACTTGTAACTGACTGCGGCGTATACATATCCGCCACCATAATTTAGAGCGGATATCTTCACCACTGCGCTGGCTTTATACCGCACAAGAAGTTCTTCAATCCAATCCAGTCCACATATCCCCAGGTCATAATTGCCTATCGCCACCTGAATAGGAATATCCTTTTCCCGAAATATCTTGGCAGCGAGGTAAGGGAGGTTTCTTGACTGAAGCCGATATTGCCTTGTTCGTTCCGTATACCCTTTAAAGCCTAAATCGCCATCAGCAAGTAAATTCGCCGTGGCTGGAAGCAATCTCCCTTTGGGCAAAGCAAGTTTAATATAGTTTGACTGGTTTGCCATAGAAATCTAATCTACACCACCTAACATACCAGCAACCTGAGTCAAAGAGCTGACCTCCCGTTTCTCTCCGCTCTTGCGGTCAATAATGACAAAAGAGCCTTCACCAGGAACAGAAACAACCCATCGGTAATCCGCCGCTCTCCCTCCGGCCAGGTCAAGCTCAACTATATGCCCCGTGTTACGAAGCGATTGAGCCAAGCTAAAGCATGCCTCCATCACTCCTGGGGTTCTTCCACCTGCTTTAACTAACACCCCAGACTCGCTGCGCTCATCTTCCTTCAAGGAGAGCATCTTTATCACCGGCTCAACATAAATGGCAAATCCACAAGCTGGCATGTTCTTGCTGCCCATCAGCGATAGGAGCTCGTCATACCTCCCACCACCACCAATTTTTTCGCCCCGGTAGAACAATTGAAGGCAAACTCCAGTGTAATACTCAAAGCCATGTATGGCAGCAATATCAATCTGATAATCGCATTTCAAGTCATCCAACAACCGGAGAATGTCAATGAAATTACTGAGATTGGATTCCAGCTCCGGCGAAGTTCCTTCTGCTGGAAGCTTAACTTTCTTGAGGAAGTCACTTAACTTCCCTTTGAAGTTCACCAGCGAGACAAGAAACCTATCCAGCTCAAGGTTATTTGATTTTACCTTCCTCCATGCCTGCCAGTCACCATCTAAAATACGCCCGAGCATTCCAGCTTCGTCTCTGGGGCTAAGTCCAAGTTCCTTAACCAGTGCCTTCGCCAAACCAGCATGGGACAGCCGCAATTCCACCTCGCCAATGCCGAGATTATGTAATAATTCACGGGCTAACAACATCAGCTCTACATCCGCCATTGGACTAGCACCACCCAAGAACTCGACACCACATTGCCACCGCTCCCTGTTTTCCTTCCCCGTCTGCTCGAAAGCAAAGATGTCAGTGACATAGAAAAGCCTAGCATCCTGCTGCTGGCTTAGATTTTCGATATAAAGTCTGGCTATAGGTATAGTGCCATCCGGTCTGAGCACCACCCTTTCTCCACTCCACCCATCCCAATCAAGAAAGGAATATGCCTTGCCCAATTTGCTAGGAGTGAGTGTTCCTGTAGCGGTAAATAGGTGGAGATATTCCAAGCTTGGTGTCCTTACTTCGCGGTACCCCCACTTAACACAGCAATTACGGAAGGTATCCTCAATATAGCGGAATCGTCGCATATCATCGGGGAGTAAATCCCTCATGCCTTTACAGCGCTGGCTTTCCATCCCAAAAACCTATATTACCCAGTTTGCCTCATTCTATACTACCCCCTCATCTTGCTTCAATGAGGAAGCATCTCCAGGACTTGCTTTAATTCCTCAGGCAAAGGAGCGCTAAATTCAAGGTATTGATTGGTTGATGGCGAACAGAAACCAAGCCGCTGAGCATGAATGAATTGCCGACCAAGATAAGCTAATTTCACACCGTAAACGGGGTCACCAACCACAGGATAACCAATAGTGGCAAGGTGCACCCTTATTTGGTGTGTCCGCCCCGTTTTGGGCATCACCTCAAGTAGAGTATAATCACCAAAATATCGGTTAACCTGGTAATGTGTTATTGCCTCCCTCCCTCCTTCCACTATCGCTATCCGCTTGCGATTTCTCGGGTCTCGCCCAATAGGCAACTCGATTGTCCCCCGACCAGGAAATACCCTCCCGTTAACCAGAACGAGGTAACTCTTGGTTACTGTTTTACCTTTGAACTGGTTAATCAGAGAAACTCGAGCGGATTCATTTTTAGCAACAACGACGAGCCCTGAAGTATCTTTATCCAGCCTGTGGACTATACCTGGTCGCACCGAGCCACCACTCCCTTCCAAACCGGGACAATGCGCCAGAATAGCATTAACTAAAGTATGGTCGGGATGCCATGGAGCTGGGTGAATGGTTAAGCCAGCAGGTTTATCCACCACAATAATCTCGTTGTCTTCATAAATTATATTCAGAGGAATTGATTCAGCTTTCGGGAGAGTAGGCAAGGGAGGAAATTCAATGGTTATTCTGTCTTCTCCAGCCAATTTCCGACTCGCCTTAGCCTGCCGTTGATTAACCAGAATATAGCCTTGCTCAATTAATTTCTGTAAGTAAGCTCGAGAAAATTGAGGGAATGTCTTAGTCAAATAGCTATCGAGGCGAATGCCTGGCGTGGAAACAGTGAGACGCAGCATTCTAGCCTTTGGGAATACGTCCATGGTGATATACC
>JAUWGN010000020.1 GCA_030606385.1 Dehalococcoidia bacterium | reverse complement strand
ATCGTTGAATTGAAATTTGTGGTGTAGCCTTGCCTTTTTTGCCATCGCTTGTTAGAACCGCACCATGGTTGCAATAAGAGGCTACCGATACACAGTTGACCTTAAAAGAAGCACAAGGTAGAATTGCGTCATCGCGCAATGAACCCAGCTATCAGCAGCGAATTATCACGCTAAAGCCAAGGAAAACAAGGAGGTGTCCTATGGATTTCGACTTCACTGAAGAGCAAAGGATGTTCAGGGATGCTCTGCAAGACTTCATGCAACGGGAATACGGCCCCATAGTTGATAAAAGAGACAGAGAAGGGCCGTTTACCAGGGAAGAGGAAATAGAGATAAACAAGAAGTTCCAAGCGATAGGTATCGGCATTGACCCAGAAAACATGAAGGCATATTTGGACCCTACGTTATTCGGCATAATGTCAGAAGAAATGTCGAAGGTCTGGGCAAGTCTGACACCGCTTCTCGGCATGGGTGCCATTCCAGCAATTTATGTCCCGTTAGCCTCGGATGATATGAAAGGCAGGGTACTTCCAAGGCTTGAAAAAGGAGAGTTCGTCGGGGCTTTCGCCGAGACTGAACCTGAGGCGGGATGTGATACCCGAGACATTCAAACCACAGCCAGGCTGGAAGGAGACTATTACATCGTTAATGGCACAAAAACCTGGATAAGCAATGCCGTAACTTGCGATACAGCATTTGTAGGGGTAAAAGATCCCGAAACAGGAGCACAGACTTTCCTTTTAATAGAGAAAGAGGTTTCTCCATGGGAGACAAGCCCGCTACACAAGATAGGGTGGAATGCCTCAGACACCGGAGAGATGTTTTTTGATAATTGTAAGGTTCCCAAAGAGAATGAGATGGGTGCCATACTGAAAAGTGCTTTTGAGAAGGGCCAGACTTTACCAATCTCAGAGGGATTTATGAAATTGTTTACCACATTGACACCAACCACTGCACTGCTCACACTGCCCAGGGCAGGAATGGGATTGATGTCGGTGGGAATAGCCCAGGCAGCTTTTGAAGCTTCGGTAAACTATGCTAAGGAAAGAGTTACATTTGGGAAACCTATCGGCAAGCACCAGCTGATTCAGAATATGCTCTATGAAATGAACCTTTTGATTGAAACAGCAAGACTTCTGGGATATAAAGCTATTGATACAATTAGCAAAGGAGACCCAGATGCCAGGAGACTCTCATCAATGGCTAAAGTGTATGGAGGTGAATCGGCGGTCAAGGTGACATATCACGCTATACAAATTCACGGTGCAAATGGGCTTTCCCAGGAGTTGCCCCTGGAGAGATACTTCAGGGATGCCAGAATGCAGACAATTCCCGATGGCACAAGCGAGATGATGAAGTTAATAAGTACTTACACTATCCTGGGCAAGGGATTTTCAGCATACGCTTAGAGAAGCGCAAGTGTGATACCCTTTTCCTCAAAGAAGAAAAATAAGGGGAATAGTTCCAGCCCTCGGTAGTAGGCAGGGGCAAATTTTATCAATCACAGAAGACCCGAGTTCTGTGGCATGATTGCAAAGTCATAGAAATTCTCCGTGGAATCGTAATTAGAGTGATAACCAAGAAAGTAAAATTCCCCTGTAGTGAGTTTTCCCTAGAGGGCATACTGGGCATACCTGAAGATGCAGTGTCTTTTCCCGCAGTGATAATCTGTCATCCTCACCCACTCTTCGGCGGCAGTATGAATAATAATGTGGTAGTCAGCGTCTTTGAAGCGCTTGGCCGAAAATCGCTCATCCCATTCAGATTTAACTTCCGTGGCGTAGGTGAAAGTCAAGGTGAGTTTAGTCACGGAATTGGCGAGCAAGAGGATGTCAGGGCAGCAATCTCCTTTGCGACTTCAGTGAAGGAAATAGACGCACAAAGGATTGGACTCGTTGGCTATTCAGCCGGCGCCGGCTTTGCTTTGCCTGTTTGCTTCAATGACGAACAGCTTAGAGCCCTGGTGGCAATTTCCCCACCACTGGCTATGTTCGATTTTCAGTTCCTCAAAGGTTGCTTCAAGCCCAAGCTTCTTCTCTCCGGGAACGAGGACAATTTCACCCCTCTGCCTCAATTCATTGAGTTCTGCCAGAGCCTTCCCGAGCCTAAGAAATGGGAGAGCATTGAGGGTGCTGACCACTTCTGGTGGGGATATGAATCAACCGTCGCCACAAAAGTAGCTGCCTTCTTTAATGAAGCACTATAATGCAAAAGCTCATTGACGGCGCTCAGAAGCTGGGCATAAATCTCAGTGACAAGCAGATAACCCAGTTCAAGCTTTACTATCAAGAACTGGTGAGTTGGAACAAGAAGTTTAACCTCACCACGATAACAGATTATCAGGAAGTGCAGACAAAACATTTCCTCGATTCATTAACTGTGGTTTTGGCTTTGACAGAAGAGGAATTAAGACAGCCTGGATTCAGCATTATCGATATAGGCACCGGCGCCGGCTTCCCTGGCATACCTCTTAAGCTTTTTCTTCCTCAGTCGAGATTGGTACTTCTTGACTCCAAGGCTAAGAAGGCGACTTTCCTTCAGCACATTATTGAACAATTGGAATTAAGTCATGTAGAGGTAGTGATTGGCAGAGCTGAGGAAACAGCCCACCAGCCGCTATTCCGTGAAAATTTCACCTTGGTTGTCTCCCGCGCCGTGGCTTCACTGCCCACACTAGTGGAACTAGCATTGCCTTTCTGTCACATTGGGGGGAAATTCGTAGCTCAGAAGAAAGGGAAAATCGAGCAGGAAATAGTAGAGGCAAGTAAATCCATTGACGTTTTGGGGGGGAAACTGAACCAGGTGAAGAAAGTAGAGCTGGAAGAACTTAGCGACAGGCGTTATCTGGTAATCATTGATAAAATATGTCCCTCGCCAGAAAAATATCCACGGCGTGCCGGCACACCAGCGAGACATCCAATCATAGGAGCTGAATAAAGATGTGGCGCAGAAAGTCCTGGAGATTCTACTTGGTTTGCTGCCCTTCGGTTTCTACTTTCACGGCATAAGCCCCTTCCCAAATAAAGAGGAATGCCTTAGTATGCTTGAGGATTATAAGAGGGAATTAGAGGAAGAACTAAAGGAGGTGGAAAGGGAAATCGAGGAGCCAAAAAAAGGGTCGTTAACTTATTTTTGATTTTTGCCTCACGCTCCCTTATAATGAAATAGGTATGGAGAAAGGTAGCTGGAAAGTCAAGACCGGGTTGGCGCAGATGCTAAAGGGTGGGGTGATTATGGATGTAGTCACGGCGGAGCAAGCTAAAATTGCTGAGGATGCTGGCGCCTGCGCCGTTATGGCGTTGGAGCGAGTGCCCGCTGACATCCGTGCCACCGGCGGTGTAGCTCGCATGGCTGACCCAAGTATAATTTCGTCTATGATGGAAGCAGTAAGCATCCCAGTAATGGCTAAGTGCCGCATCGGACATTTTGTTGAAGCTCAAGTACTTGAGGCGCTGGGGGTGGATTTTATTGATGAATCCGAGGTGCTCACTCCCGCTGATGAGAGCCACCATGTCTGGAAACACGATTTTAAGGTTCCTTTCGTTTGTGGCTGCCGCGACCTCGGCGAAGCATTGCGACGTATTGCTGAGGGTGCAGCTATGATTAGAACCAAAGGCGAAGCCGGGACAGGAAATATTGTTGAGGCGGTAAGACATATGCGGGCAGTTCAGGATGGAATCCGCAGACTTCAGTCCTTACCTGCGGAAGAGCTGGCAGCTGAAGCGAAGGCTTTAGGCGCACCGTTAGAATTAGTGCTGGAAGTGCATAACACAGGGAAGTTGCCCGTAGTGAACTTCGCTGCTGGCGGTATAGCTACGCCAGCCGATGCTGCCTTAATGATGCAGCTTGGAGCCGAAGGTGTATTTGTTGGCTCGGGTATTTTTAAGTCGAGTGACCCTCCAGTTAGGGCACAAACAATAGTCAAAGCTACCACTCATTACCAGGACCCGTCAATTATCGCTGAGGTATCCAAGGGATTAGGAGAGCCTATGCGTGGCCTGGACATAAGAGCTATACCCGATGAAGAATTGTTAGCTACTAGAGGGTGGTAGTGAGAATAGGTGTCCTAGCCATTCAGGGCGATTTTGTCGAGCACATTGCAATGTTATCCCAATTAGGTGTTAATGCCCTTGCGATACGCCTACCTTCTCAACTTGCTGAATTAGACGGGTTGATAATTCCAGGTGGAGAGAGCACGACTATGAGCAGGCTCATGGAAGATTATAATTTAACCAGTCCAATAAAAGAGCTCGTTTGTCAGGGCTTACCTATTCTAGGAACGTGCGCTGGACTGGTACTTCTGGCCAAAAAGGTAACCAATTCAGTAAATGGAAGCTTGGGAATCATGGATATTGAAGTTGAGCGGAATGCATTCGGGCGGCAAGCGGACAGCTTTGAAACTGACCTGCCAATCCCGATACTGGGGGACCATCCATTCCATGGCGTTTTCATCCGAGCTCCGCTAATTAGAGAAGTAGAATCCGCAGTAGAGATACTGTGCCAGCTATCAAACGGTGCAATAGTGGCGGCCAAACAGAATAATTGTCTCGCCTGCTCTTTTCATCCTGAGTTAACTGATGACTCGAGATTTCATGAATACTTTCTCAATTTGACTAAAGAAGGTGCATTTGCGAAGAGAAATCACTGACGACTTAGACGCCCTGTTTAATATTTTGCCACCCCATATTCGTGAACCACTTTATCAGCAACACGATCGCAGCGAGCTAATAGAAGTAGTGCTAGACCTGGGTCGTCTTCCCGAAGCTCGCTTCCCCCACCGGGAACTAATCATTAATTCCAAGGAAGTTAGCCACGATGATCTCGACTATGTGGTGTCACGAGTTGGTGAGTTTACTGGAGACAACAGGGCTGGGATTGAACGCACCCTTCATCGCATTTCAGCAGTACGAAACCGAAACGGCTATATAATTGGATTAACCTGCCGTGTAGGCAGAGCTATATTTGGCACCGCAAAATTGATGCAGGACTTCGCTGAGTCAGGGAAAAATGTTTTACTCCTTGGGAAGCCTGGTATAGGCAAAACTACCATGCTGAGAGAAGTAGCCCGAGTATTAGCTGATGACCTCAAAAAACGTGTTATCGTGATTGACACCTCCAACGAGATTGCCGGAGATGGTGATATTCCTCACCCTGCCATTGGACATGCCAGGCGAATGCAAGTAGCTACTCCTGACAAACAGCACGCAGTAATGATAGAAGCAGTGGAGAATCACATGCCTGAAGTCATCATTATTGATGAAATAGGCACTGAGCTTGAGGCTCAAGCAGCTCGAACTATCGCTGAGCGTGGAGTGCAACTGATAGGCACAGCACACGGAAATACGCTGGAGAATCTAGTAATGAATCCCACTTTGTCCGACCTTATTGGCGGAATACAGACAGTTACCCTCGGAGATGAGGAAGCAAGACGGCGTCGCACCCAAAAATCCATCCTGGAACGTAAAGCACCGCCTACTTTCGATGTGCTAGTTGAAATCGTTGACTACTATAGAGTGTCTGTTCACCCGAGCGTTAGCGAGGCTGTGGATGCTGTCTTACACCAACAGCCAACTGAGACAGAACTCCGGTGGATAGATGAACAAGGAAATGTAAATAAGGGAAACACGGCTATGCCGTTAGCACCAAAAAGTATGCCCAAAGAGCGTGACGAGCAGTTACTGCGCCTTTACCTCTTTGGCGCTAATCGTTCTCGATTGAAACAAGTCGCTGAAGAAAAACGAAGAAAAGTAAAAATAGTTACCGACTTTAAACAAGCTGACCTTTTCCTCACCATCAAAAGCTATTACAGCCGAAAACCGCAGAAAATAAGAGATGCTGAAGCAGTCGGTATACCAATCTATGTCCTCAAGAGCAATAATGCTAACCATATGAGACAATGCTTGGATACGGTGTATCCCGCTGACTCCCCATCTCCTTACATTCAGCATGTACAACATCTATTAGCCCGACACAATGACCGCAACTCCGATGGTCATAATGTAGGTTTGGTGACAAAGACCACGTAGACAGGTGCGGATTTATAAACAAATGGAGGTTTCTAATGAATAACGAAGTTTTTAGTTTTACATCAGAGCAAAAAGATAACCTTAAGAATTGGAAAGCCTTCCTTGATACCGAGCAGGCGCAAGGGTGGGCTGTAGAGGAAAAGGAAGCCATAGATTCAATCCATAACATTCTTGAGCAGACAGGATTTAAAAAGGGGAATAATTTAAAACCTCAGGAATTCGATTTTATCTTTCACCACATGAAGGCACTTATCAACAACCGGGCTCTAGCCCGCAACCTCTATGAGGATAATGGGCTTACCGAGTTTAACTCCAGACTACGGAATTTGCTCTTTAGTAATGATTCCCTCGCTGAGCGGGTGAACCAATTCCTCGAACTGAAAAAGGTGGGGCTCCTGACTGTTTCACACTTCCTTTGCGCTTTTAGTCCTACCGAATACCCTGAAGTCGGTTGGCAAACTTTTGATGTCCTCAATCTTGACGATACTCAGCTAGATGCAGCTTATAAACAAGCGATGAGGGAGCATAACATTGCATCACCACAGGATTATCGTGATGATACCATAGAATATTTAAGCGACATGATTGTCTTTCGAGAGATTAAGAATCTTCTGGATATTGAAGATTATAATAGTATAAACGATCTTATCTGGCTTGCCCGACGACCAGAAGTGGAAGATGAGTTGAAACTATCCATTACCTCTGTAGGCTTAGAAAAGGACTTAAGAGACTATTTAGCAGAGAACCCTAACTTAATTGAAAATGGCCTTTCCCTGATTGGTAAGGAATACCCTATTGAGGGCGCGGGCCGAGCGGATCTCGTATGCCAAGATAAAAGAGAGAATTATGTAGTTATTGAGACCAAAAAAGGTAGAGAGTCTGATAAGGTTGTAGGGCAAATTCTGAGATACATCGGAGGGCTCAAAAAAGAGGGTAAAAAAAGGACGAGGGGGATAATCATAGTTAACGAGCCAGACGAGAAGCTAGACTTTGCTATCGAGGCAGTCAAGGATTTCATCAAATTAAAGTACTATAAGGTTAGATTTGATATCACGGATAGTTACACGAACACCTAAATTAAAGTCTCGCACTTGGAAGGATAGTATATGAGCCTATTTATTACCTTTGAAGGGGGCGAGGGGTGTGGCAAAAGCACCCAGGCGCATGCTTTGTACCGGAAGCTACGGCGGAAAAATCTTCCTGCAGTGTTGACACACGAGCCCGGAGGAACAACTCTGGGCGAGCAAATTGGGAAAATGCTAAAACGGAAGACAGAAAATATTCACCCACAAACTGAATTACTCCTCTTTGCTGCTTCTCGCGCTCAATTGGTTGCTGACGTAATCCAGCCTGCCTTAAAGGAAGGGAAAATAGTTATTTGTGACCGTTTTAGCCATTCCACTACCGCTTATCAAGGATATGGACGGGAGCTCGATCTGGCTACCGTGCAAATGGTCAACAACTTAGCAACACAATATGTGAAGCCTAACATCGTTATATTCCTGGATTTATCGCCGGAGCAAGGACTGGCGCGAAGAGGAAAGCTATTGGACCGGTTTGAGCTACAGGAACTGTCATTCCATCGCCGAGTGAGACAAGGCTATCTTAAAATGTCAGCAGAAGAGCCTGACCGCTGGTTGGTAGTGGATGCCACACTACCCAAGAAGAAAATCTCCGAAATCATCTGGGAAAAGGTCAATCACTTGCTAGCGGAAAAGGGATACCTGTAAGCCATGGGCAGAGAGCGAGTAATTGTAGCACTAAGTGGAGGACTGGACTCCTCAGTAACTGCCCTCTTACTTAAGGAAGCCGGTTACGAGGTCAGCGGAGCACACATGCAGCTGTGGAACACTCCGCACTGCACATATCAAGAACGTCATGCTGAGCAGATATGCCATGTGTTGAATATTCCCTTTTCCGTGATTGACGTGCATCAAGAATTTGAGCATTATGTAATTAACCACTTTTGCCAGGAATATCAAAGGGGCCGCACTCCGAATCCGTGCATCGCCTGCAATAAACACATAAAGTTCGGCTTTCTGCTTAGCAAAGCGCTCTCCCTGGGCACTGATTATCTAGCTACGGGACATTATGCCAGCATTGAGTACTCCGGAAATAGCTACCATCTACTGAAAGCCAACGATGATAGCAAAGACCAATCTTACTTCCTTTACAATTTGACTCAAGAGAAGCTTAAATACCTCCTTTTCCCCCTGGGCAAATATAGTAAATTAGAAGTCAAAAAGTTAGCAAAAGAGAAGGAATTACCGGTATCATCTAAGCCAAGCCAAGATCTTTGCTTTATCTCCGATAAGAATTATCGCACTTTCCTCAGTCAGCGCTTCACAACGAAACCAGGTGACATTGTACACTCTACCGGAGAAATACTAGGACGTCACCGCGGAGTAGCCTTTTACACCATTGGACAAAGGCATGGTCTGGGAACAGCTTCAGAAAAGCCATTCTACGTAATAAGAATAGAATCGGATAATAATCGCGTCGTGCTTGGCACCGAAGAAGAGCTTTATGGCCAACAAGCCGTCGTTAAAGAAGCACATTGGATAACCGCCACACCACCTGCCAAACTCAGCAACATCACCGCCAAGATACGATACCGCTCATTAGAGACGCCAGTCACTATATCCCCGAAGGGAGAGAATATTAACGTCTGGTTCCCACAACCACAGCGAGCAGTTACCCCCGGACAGGCTATCGTCTTCTACAACGGTGATGAGATAATAGGCGGTGGCGTCATCGAAAACTTTCCACCGATATCCCCCACTAGAGAAAAGGTAAAACATGTCCCAGCGAATCAACCTAGCTAGAGTCGAAATGAGCATGAACCGCAAGGACATCGGCAAGCTAGGTGAAAAATTGGCTCAAAAATTTCTTAAGAAAAGAGGCTATCACATTTATGAGACGAATTTCTATTGCCAGACAGGGGAAATCGATATCGTGGCAAGGAGACGGGACTACCTTGTCTTTATAGAAGTACGCACAAAAAGCAATTTAGATTTCGGCACCCCTGAAGAATCAATAACAGCGAACAAGAAGAAAAGACTCATTTCTTCATCTCTACACTATATTAACACTCATCATGGTCTACCAACTTCATGGCGTATCGATGTCGTAGCAGTAGAAATCGACGATAAAGGGAAAACCAAACGTATTGAGCTTATTGAAAACGCCATAACGCTATAAAACCAGCATAAAAACTCAACAAAGCGCGATGCATGTCCTCATTAGTTAAAGCATTTTGGAGCGATGCGGTAGTTAAAGTAACTTACGATGCCACCCAGCTACACAGCGTTATCGGCATCTCCGAAGAATGTCCCTTCAAACGGTATTATCGAGACGGCAGGATACTTACCCGGTTCGGTGAATTCCCTCGCTTTTAAGTTTGTTCACCTACCCTAGCTTGCGTAAATTCCGTTAGCATCCTTTTCTCTATCTTACCGGATGCGGCTCGAGGAATAGACTCCACAAATAGTATATGCTTTGGTACTTTATAATTCGCAAGCCTTTGACTGCAATACTCGATTAGCTCTTCCTTGCTTAGTTCCTGACCTTCTTGTGTCTGGATGCAAGCAGCTATTGCCTCGCCCAATCCTTCATCAGGAAGCGCAACAATTCCAACATCCCTGACCTTAGGATGAGTTCTTATTACCCCCTCCACCTCCACAACATAAACTTCCTTCCCACCACTCTCAATGATGTCCACGCCCCTTCTACCTGTCAGATAAAACCATCCCCTCTCATCAACGTAACCCAGGTCCCCAGCACAGAAATATTTGCACTCATCCACTACTTTGAAAGCCCGCTTTGTTTCCTCAGGGTTCTTCCAAAACCCCAAAGCACTATGACCACCGGTGAGAAACTCTCCCGTCTCTCTTGAACCAGGTTTAACCTCCTTACCGGTTTCAGGATTGATAACCTTGCACGGATCTTGAAAAGCATATACCCCTTCCCTATCAACCTTGATTTGGATGGGAGTCATCTCCTCATCCCCGGAGCAGTTAATGCAAACATAGGCAACGCCAGAACCTCGGGCTCCGTAGCCATCCACTATTATCACAGAGGGGATCAAC
>JAUWGN010000010.1 GCA_030606385.1 Dehalococcoidia bacterium | reverse complement strand
CATGGCGTTCTCGTCGTCGAACAGGAATTCAGCTAGGGCTCGAGCTAGCTCGGTCTTGCCTACCCCGGTAGGTCCCAGAAAAATAAAGCTACCTATGGGACGTTTGGGGTCTTTGAGGCCAGCCCTGCCTCGCCTTATTGCCTCACAGACAGCAACCACAGCTTCCTCCTGATTTACTATCCTCTGGTGAATCCTCTCCTCCATGTGGACCAATTTCTCACTCTCGGTCTCAAGCATTCGTGAAACGGGAATTCCTGTCCATTGTGAGATAAGTTGAGCGATATCCTCTTCGCTAACTACAGCGTCCGTCTTTATTCCTTGAAGCCATTTTGTCTTGGCTTCGTTATATTTCGGCTCCAGGCGCAATCTTTCCGCTCTCAGTTCCGCTGCTTGTTCATAATCCCCGCGTTGTGAAGCAGCCTGTTCCTCATCGAGCAAACGCTTCACCTTCTGTTCCAGTTCAGTGACCTCTGGGGGGGCGGTTTCCTGGTCAATACGTAACTTGCTGGCGGCTTCATCAAGGAGGTCAATGGCTTTATCGGGCAAAAATCTATCAGCAATGTAGCGTTGACTGAGCTTTGCTGCTGCTACTAAAGCTGAATCATCGATTTGTATCTTGTGGTGAGCTTCGTATCGCGGCTTTAGACCCTTAAGCATCTCTATGGTAGTGTCAGCACTTGGTTCATCGATGAAGACGGGTTGAAAACGCCGTTCCAATGCTTTGTCCTTTTCAATGTGCTCGCGATATTCGTTCAGAGTGGTAGCTCCAATGCATTGCAGCTCGCCTCGTGATAAGGCTGGCTTGAGCATATTACTGGCATCAATTGCTCCCTCAGCACTACCGGCACCTACCACAGTATGGAGTTCATCAATGAACAGGATTATCTCTCCGCTTGCTTGACGAATTTCGTCAAGAACTGCTTTCAGCCTTTCTTCGAATTCGCCTCGAAACTTACTTCCTGCTACCAGCGCTCCCATGTCCAGGGCGACTACCCTTTTTCCTTTAAGTGACTTAGGGACATCTTCAGCGGCAATTCTCTGGGCCAGACCTTCAGCAATAGCTGTCTTGCCCACGCCAGCATCGCCAATCACCACGGGATTATTCTTGGTTCGTCGGGAGAGTATCTGTATTACTCGTTTGATTTCCCTTTCCCTGCCGATCACAGGATCCAGCTTGCCGTGTCGCGCTAACTGGGTGAGGTCGTGCCCGTATTTTCCCAGGGAGCGATACTTGCTTTCAGCACGGCGGTCGGTAACTCGATGGACACCACGAATGCGGCGCAGGGCCTGGTATATTTTTTCCTGGGTGATACCCAACTCCTCCAGGATTTTGCTGGCATCACCCTTGCCTTCACCAGCGATGGCGATGAGCAGATGTTCAGTGCTGACGAACTCGTCCTTTAACCTATCGGCTTCACGAGCGGCGTCCTCCATTAGTTGGGAAATACGCGGCGTAGTATAAATTTGTGCCCCTACGTAATTTATTTGGGGATAGTTTCGTAATGTCTTGTCCACACGACTTTTGACTTCCTCCGTATCTATACTAAGCTCGTCCAATATTTGGTGGGTTATGCCTGTTTCCTGCTCGAGCAAAGCTAGCAAGATATGCTCTACATCCCATTGGCTATGTCGATAGCGGCGGACTAGCTCCTGTGATGCTGTTAAAGCCTCCTGTGCTTGCTCGGTAAATCTTTCCATCGCCATTGAGGGTCTCCTCTCCTTATGTTAAAATATACGCTAATTATAGCTAAGGGCGAGTTTTTTAGCAAAAGGTAATCAAAGTCAAAGCCAAGGGAACCAAGAGCAAGAAATAGATAGTCATGCTATAAACCTTCTTGTTGCAATAACTCCACAAATTGTCTGACGATATAGGCTGTAGCCCCCCAGACAATATGTCCTTGATATTCATAGAAGTAGACGGGAAAAGTTTGCCCGTTGATGGTTGCATATTCCTGGTTAAAATTCCTCCTGTCCATCAATGCTGATAGAGGAATGGAGAAAATTTGCTGTACCTCATCAGGATTTGCTTTAAAGGGGTAAGGATAGGGGATGAAGGCTACAAAAGGCGAGATAACGCAACCACTGGTGAGAGTGCTGGCTTCGTCCAATTCGCCCAGAAATTCAACGTCTTTCTTGGCTAAGCCTATCTCTTCTTCAGCTTCTCTTAAAGCGGTGCTGATAAGGCTAACGTCACCTGGCTGGCGGATTCCCCCGGGGAAGCATGCTTCCCCTTGATGGAAGTTTACTCCCCCACTCCTCTTGGTAAATAGAAGGTGATACTCTCCGTGGGCATAAAATAAAGGGACAAGCACCGCTGAGGGAATTAAATCATTGTTATTGATCCTTTTTTTGTGATAGTGACTGAGAATTCGCTTGATTTTCTGTTTCATTACTTTAGGATTATAGCATGTATAAAATTTGCTAATGCATGAACTAAAGAGCTATACTGAAAGTTTGGGGGTTAAACACTTATGGCGGTAGGACGCGATTATTACGAAGTGCTTGGAGTGCCTCGAAATGCTACTGAGGAAGAGATCAAGAGGGCATTTCGTAAATTAGCTTTTCAATACCACCCCGACCATAACAGAGAATCTGGGGCAGAAGAGAGGTTCAAGGAGATAAGTGAGGCTTACCAGGTTCTTTTCGATGCTGAGAAGAGAGCTAATTATGACCGTTATGGTCGAGCTGAGGGAATACAGGGTTTTCCTGACTTTGGTTTCGGTGGGCTTGGTGATATTTTCGAATCGTTCTTCGGTTTTGGTGGAAGCCCATTTGGAGCTGCCACTGCGCAGCGTGCTCCACAGAGAGGAAGTGATCTGAGAGCATATATTACCCTTTCCTTTGAAGAGGCAGTTTTCGGTTGTAGCAAAGAAATTGAGGTAGAACGCGTCGAGAATTGCTCTTCATGCCGTGGCCTTGGCACCGAGCCAGGAACAAGTCCTCAAACTTGCCCTGAATGCCAGGGCACAGGGCAGGTAAGAAGGGTTCGCCAAAGTTTCTTTGGACGTTTTACTCATGTTGCCAGCTGTCCCCGCTGTTCAGGCAGCGGGACAATAATAACTAATCCTTGTCGTCATTGTCGTGGAAGAGGGCGAGTAAAGGTGAAGAAGAAATTGGTGGTTGATATTCCCGCTGGCGTGGATGATAGCTATACCATGATTTTGAATGGCGAAGGGGATGTTGGCTTATATGGTGGCAGACCTGGTGACCTTTATGCCAGCCTCTCGGTAAAGCCCAGCAAGATATTCCACAGAGAAGGAAGTGATATTTTTTATGAATTGCCCATTAATTTTGCCCAAGCTGCCCTGGGCGATGAGGTGGAAGTGCCTTCCCTGGATGGCAGAATGAAATTAGACATACCTCCAGGAACCCAGAATGGAAGGCCTTTCCGTCTCAAGGGGAAGGGAATAGCAAATGCTAATGGACGCGGCAAGGGAGACGAGGTTGTCATCGTTCGTGTAGTCACCCCGGAGCGTCTTGATAAGAAACAAAAGCGTCTTTTCCAGGAACTGGCTGAGATGTTGCCCAAGGCCAAGCAGCCCTAGAACGATTCTGGGGATTAAATAGTGTCGGCGAAGGAAAGAAGCTACGTACCGGCTAAGCGTATTCTCCTTTGCACGTCAGGTTGTGTCTCAAATTACGGAGATCATAGATAACCGCAAAATCTCTTCTAATTCACCCTCACCTGCAGGGAGTTAAGGGGAGGGAGATCAAAGGAATTCTAAGAAAGTTATGCTGAGGACTGTAAATCACAGTTGAGAAGGGGAAACTTTACCGCTGGATAGATGTATTTAGTGTGGCAGCTAACGCTCTAGTGCAAGGTCGAGGGCCAAATGAGGTTACCGATTTAGCATTGGGTGAAATCGCTAAAATTAGTGGGGTTAACTGCTGCTGGCTACAACTGGTTGATGGAAAAAGCAGCTGGCTATGTAACAGCACCAAGACTCAAGCTGTGGCACGGGGTACTAGAATACCAGCCAAAACAGTACCAATGGGTGATTCACAAAACGGAGAGTATCCGTCACTATATGAGTATAGTTGAATAGTATTGGAGGTTCACTAGTATGTCTGTAACAATAAACGGTCAAACATATTATAGAACCGTCGAAGTTTGTCGGATAGTTGATATAAGCAAAAGTACCTTATTTCGCTGGCTCAAGCAGGGCATATTGAACGAGTGTAAGTGCAGGGATAGGAGAGGATGGAGACTATTTACCAGGGATGAAATAGACGGATTGAAGAGAGAGGTCAACCAGATAAATAAAGCTGGAGGTTTGTAGAATTGCACCATGAGGTTGCTGAAATTAAGAAGGAGGCGGGAAAATGAGCAAGCGCATACTGGTAATTGACGATGAGGAAACCATAAGAAAATTATTTGTTGCAGCGCTTAAAGACACGCCATATGAAGTAGATACGGCCAACTCGGGTGAGCAAGGGATCGGGTTGGAACAAAAGACTAGATATGACTTGGTATTTCTTGACCTTAAGATGCCCGGTTTAAACGGTGTTGAAACTTTGCGCAGGCTATGGGAACTTGACCCAGGTGTACCTGTTTACATCATAACAGCTTTTCACAAAGAGTTTTTGGATCAACTCGGAAGTGCCGCGGAAGACGGAATAAGTTTTGAGATTATTCATAAGCCGTTCGGTGCTGACGAGATTAAGCTGGTTGTAAGAAGCGTATTAGAAGGGCCGGTAGGATTTCAACAATAGGATGAGTCCCATATATGAATTCAGACTCTTGCTTGATGTCATCGCATCCAGGCTCTAAGAGCTCTCAGATTAGCTCAAAGTTGAGGGTTGTTAAAACTGCAGGGGTAATAGAATGCAAATGGATGAACTCCTAAAACTAATGGTAGACAAAAGTGCCACCGATTTGCATCTCAAGGTGCCAAGTCCACCGGTGCTACGCATTGATGGTATGCTTATCCTTCAAGAAGATTTGCCACCACTTACAGTTGAAGATATCGAATTCGTATTTGAACAAGTTACTATTCAAGAGCAGAGGGATGCTTTCGTTAGAGAACGTGAGCTAGATTTTGCTTACTCTATTCCTGGCTTAGCTCGATTCCGAGTTAGCGCACTGCGGCAAAGAGGCACAGTGAGCTTGGCCTTCCGGCTCGTCTCAATTAAAGCTCCTTCCATTGATGAATTAGAACTGCCTCAAATTTGTAAGGAGCTTATTCTCCAGCCAAACGGGCTTATCTTGGTTACTGGCCCTTCTGGCAGTGGCAAGTCGACTACCCTGGCAGCGATGGTCAATTATCTCAATGAAAATAAGATGCGGAATATCATTACCATTGAAGACCCGATTGAATACTTATTCCGCGACCGAAAATGTATCATACATCAGCGGGAGTTAGGGACAGACACCAGGTCCTTTTCCACAGCATTAATACACGCCCTCCGGCACGACCCGGATGTAATTGTCATCGGAGAGATGCGTGACTTATCCACGATAACTACAGCCATCACAGCGGCCGAGACGGGGCACCTGGTGCTTGGCACACTACATACGATCAACGCTGCTCAGACTGTTGATCGTTTAGTTGATGTATTCCCAGCAATGCAGCAACGGCAAATCAGGCTACAGTTGTCACAGGTATTGGAGGCGGTATTATCGCAGAGGCTCTTATCCTGTATTGGGGGAGGACGAATAGCTGCTTTTGAAATTATGATTGCTAACAGCGTGATCAGGACACTCATCCGTGAGGAGAAGCTCTTCGAAATAACCCCTTGTATCGAAATGTCTACCGGAGCCGGCATGCAGACTATGGAACAGGCGGTGACCGACCTGGTAAAGAGGAACATAGTTTCCCAAGAAGAAGCCATGATGCAAATCAGCGGCCCGATAGGATTGCAGCAACTACTTCAAAGTGGAGCCCGTTTACTGAAGAGGGAATAGATAGATTGAATAAAGAGGTCAACCAGATAAATAAAGCTGGAGGTTTGTAGAATTGCACCAAGGGATTGCTGAAATTAAGAAGAAAGCTGATGGAATACCTGGCTAGTCTTTTATTATTTTGCTGAAGCTTGCAATTAGCTCAGTTGCCGGCTTGTTCTGGAACAGAATGTCATGGATAATTTCTGCTATCGGGGCTTCCAGGCTGAGTTTCTTGGTTAGCTGATGAACTGCTAAGGTGGTGGTCACCCCTTCAGCAATTTGTGGCATGGAGGTGGATATCTCAGCCAGGGAACGTCCCTGAGCTAAGTGATAACCTACATAATGATTGCGACTTAAAGTGCTAACGCAGGTAGCTATTAAATCACCCAAACCAGCTAGCCCATAAAATGTGTCCTTCTTAGCTCCTAAGGCTAATCCCAGGGAAACAACCTCATTCCAGCTCAAAGCAACAAAAGCAGCCTTGGCGTTATCGCCTAGTCCTAATCCATCGATCATTCCGGCGCCCAGAGCAATAATGTTTTTCAATGCTCCGCTTAGCTCTACACCAGCAACGTCATCAGTGGTAAATATGAGGAATCGGGGTGATCGGAGCAAATCCTTCGCCTTTTTGGCAGTGATGATGTCTTGAGCAGCAATTACTGAAGCGGCCGGCAGTCCCTGAGCAATTTCCTTTGCCAGGTTGGGACCGGAGAGAACGCAGATCTGCTTTTTCAGGGAAGGAACTTCTTCCTCGATTATCTGGGACATTCTTTTGCCGCTATCTACCTCCAATCCTTTAGCGGCGCTCATCAATATCGTTCTGCTGTTCAGATGATGTTTAATCTGGGTGATGTTTTCCCTGAATTTCTGGGAAGGAACTGCCAGTATTACCAGCTCAGTTCCGTCGGTGGCTTCTGCAATGTCACTTGTGGAAGCATAGCCATGTTTCTCGTGGTTTAACTGCTCAGCTTCGCCTTCGCTTCTTGCCCACAGCGTTACTGTTACGCCGTTGTTGCTTAACAAAGTTCCTAGAGTATTGCCCCAGGTAGTATTACCTATGATGGTGGCTTTAGGCATAGTTTGGCTAGCTTATTTGCTGGCCTTTTTCACCCAGCCGCGGCTCTGTACCCTGCTGTAGCCGTCTTATGTTCCCACGATGTTGATAGATAATCAGGGCTGTAGCTGCCAGGCTGTAAGCGAGGTAAATAGGGGCGAGATTATAGGCAATGGTCATGGGTACCAATAGACACCATGTAGCAATAAGTGCGATTATTGAGGCTAATGACATATAGCGGCTGTTCAATGCGGTCACAGCTAGAACCTCGCCACCAAATATAGCTGCAGGGGGGAAGATGGGCAATAATGTTCCGAAGAAGGCGGCTACTCCCCTACCCCCTTTAAACTTCGAGAATATGGGCCAGTTATGTCCTGCCAGCACTGCAAGCCCGGCTAAAACTTGGGCTACCTGCCAATAGTAGAGGTTTACTCCACCGATACTCAGCACGCCTGGGGCAACAATTACTGTAGCTAGAAGGACCGCTCCAGCAGCTTTGCCGATATCAAGGGCTATGGTTAAAATGCCCGCTTTTGTTCCTGCGGCACGCATCACGTTAGTACCACCAGTCTTGCCACTGCCGTATTTTGTGATATCAATGCCCTTAGATACCTTGCCAATTATCAGCCCGAAGGGGATGGAGCCAAGCAAATAAGCGATGATTATTACAGCAACAAACTCAGCGATTATCACTTTGCCACCTTTATCTTTCTACTGCTTTTGTGACTAAATTTGGTGAAATTTAGCTGTAATGGCACGCCACGGAAGCCAAACTTCGAACGGAGCTTCTTTTCTAAATACCTCTGGTATGGGGGGGGAATCAACTTGGGGTCGTTGACCTGCAAAACAAAGTTTGCTGGTTTCGATTCATCTTGATAAGCACGCATAATTTGCAACCGTTTTGTACCTACTCGTGGAGGTAAGTGGATATCCACTGCTTCTTGGATGGCTTTGTTGACTGCTGAGTCTGATAAACGCTTCTGCCTTTCCTGCCATACTTGACAGGCTAGAGGCAAAACACGCCCTAAACCCTCTCCTGTCTTAGCTGAGAGGTAAAGCATAGGTATATAATACATAAATCTGATCCTTTTTTCTAGGAGTTGTTTGAATTCCCTTTTCTGTACTTGTGGGATGATATCCCATTTATTGACTAAAAACACTATTCCTTTGCCTGCTCCCAGGATATAACTAGCAATATGTAAATCCTGAGCAGTAATAAATTCAGTTGCGTCGAGCAGCAGCAGAGCCACATCGCATCGGTTAATTGCTTGAATGGCACGAATCAAGCTGTAGTAATCAATTCCAGCATCTACACGGCCTCTTCGTTTGATCCCCGCAGTATCAATAAGCAAGATGTTCCTGTTATTCCAATTAACCACGGTGTCGATAGCATCACGAGTTGTCCCTGGTGCTTCATGAACGATAGCCCTTTCGGTGCCAATCAAGGCATTTAACAAAGTTGATTTGCCCGTATTAGGGCGTCCCACGATGGCTAATTTCACATCTTCTGTCTGTGTAATGGAAATACTTACTGAAGGGACAAGGGCCAACACGGTGTTCATTAACTTATCTATCCCTCGATTATGATAGGCGCTGATAGCTAATGGTGTGCCCATACCTAGGCGGTAGAAATCGACTACCTTGTTTGTTTGCTGTTCTAAGTCAATCTTATTTACTGCCAGCACTTTCGGTTTGTTAAGTGTGCGTAGCATATCAGCTAGTTCTTCATCAGCAGCAATGACGCCGTCTTTAGCGTCTACCATGAAGATGATGACATCTGCCTGAGTGATAGCTGCTTCAACTTGTTGCTTGACTTTTTGTTGCAATAAAGAGGGAGGCTCTAATTGCCATCCACCGCTATCAACTACAGTCAGTTCCTGCCCCTGCCAGGTGATGGACGTAAATATTCGGTCTCTGGTAGTTCCAGGGGAATCACTGATGACGACAAGGCGTCTCCCTGCCAGACGGTTAAGCAGGGTTGACTTACCTACGTTAGGTCGTCCTACAATTGCGACAACTGGTTCCGCCATTTACCTGTTACCCACTTGATTCAGTCTGTAAAAGGATTTTGGCTAACAGTGCTTTTTGTAGGTGAAGTCTGTTTTCTGCCTGGTCAAAGACCACTGACCTTGGGTCATCCAATAATCCTGGGGAAATTTCTTCGCCGTGATGAGCTGGCAGGGGGTGCATGAATAGAACATCTTGCTTGGCGAAGGATAACAACCTCTCATCCACCTTATAATCGTGAAATGCTAAACGACGTTTATCTGTTTCCGCGTCCTGTCCCATGCTGGTCCAAACATCGGTGTATACTATATCAGCGCTTGTGACAGCCTCTTCAGGGCTGCTGAACAGCTTGATCTCACTCCTGGACGAAGAGGCAAATTTCCTGCCCTGTCCTAATATTTCCTGGTTGATTTGATAGCCTGAAGGCGAAGCGATATGAAAACTCATGCCGGTGAGCGAGGTGGCAAGGAGGAGACTGTTAGCTACATTATTGCCGTCACCGACGAATGCCATAGTTAAACCAGCGAGTCTCCCCTTCTTTTCGTAAATGGTGAGGAGATCGGAGAGTGCCTGGCAGGGATGTTCCAGGTCAGAGAGCGCGTTGATTACTGGCACCTGTGAATGTTTGGTCAGGGAAATCAATGTCTCATGGGAGAAGGTGCGAGCGGTAACACAATCAACGTAACGGCTGAGTACCTTAGCGACATCGGGGACTGATTCTCGCTTGCCTAATCCTACTTCTTGGGGAGATAGATAGATAGCATAGCCACCTAGCTGCTGCATGGCTATCTCAAAGCTTACTCTGGTGCGCAGGGAGGGCTTCTCAAAGAGGAGAGCTAAGATTCTTCCCGATAGTAGATGTGGTGAATCTCCCTTTTTGAAAATCATAGCTTGCTCTATGACTTGTTCAATCTCTTGGGGGCTGAAGTCAGATACTGAAAGGAAATCCTTTTTCATCATCGGCCTCAAAGTGGAGTTTAGTATATCACGCTTGCCAGGTGTTATAATGGATGAAGTGAACGCCAAAAGCAAGGAGTTCGCTCAGGGAAGCAAGCCTTTACTGTTACTTTTTGATGGCAATTCCATAGTGCATCGTGCTTTTCACGCCTTGCCTCCGTTAACCGTATCTAAAACAGGCGAGATGGTAAATGCTGTCTATGGTTTTGTCAACACAGTGCTCAAAGTAGCTGGTGAATTCAAGCCCGCCTATTGGGCTTGTGCTTTTGACCGTCCTACCCCTACATTCAGGCATAAGAAATTCGAGGAATACAAGGCACAGCGGCCTCAAATACCGGAAGAACTCAAAGGGCAAATAAAATTGGTTCATCGGGTTGTGGAATCACTCCACATCCCCGCGTTTGAAGTCGATGGATTTGAAGCAGACGATATTTTAGGAACTCTGGCAAAGAAAGCAAACGAGCAGGGAATCGAGGTCGTGATTGTTACCGGTGATAATGATCTACTTCAGGTGATATCGCCTGGGGTGAAGGCACTTATTCCTAAGCGAGCTTTCGCCGATACAACCCTTTATGACGAACAGGCAGTTCAGGGCAGGTATGAAATAAAGCCAGTCCAGATTCCTGATTTCAAAGCGCTGGTTGGCGACCCTTCCGATAACATTCCCGGCGTACCGGGAGTGGGAGAGAAAACCGCTGCTAAACTGCTACAGCAATTTGGTAATCTGGAGGGAATACAAACTCATATTGGGGAAGTGATGCCTGAGAAATTGCGCACAGTATTGAGTGAGCATCTTCCTCGGGCTTTCAATAACAGGGAACTGACCACTATAGTCAGGGATGTTCCTGTTGACTTCGCTTGGGAAAGCTGTCATGTGAGTACTTATGACCGAAACGAGGTCGTGGATCTTTTTCGTGAACTCGAGTTCACCAAATTGGTTCCCAGGCTTCCACAACACATAGGTGAGAAAGGTGTCGTTGCTGGGAGCGAAGTCTCGGTTCCAGCCCATTATCAGGTGGTAAATACTGAGAGCGTCTTTAATCAGCTTGTCAACCAGCTAGAGAAAGCAGCGGATTTCGCTATCCATGTTGAAGCTGCAGGCAAGCAAGCTATGACGGCAAAGTTGGTAGGAATAACGATATCGGTAGCTTCTGGAGAGACATTTTACATACCCTTAGGACACGCTGGTTTAATTGAGCCAGTGCAGCTTTCCTTGGCTCAAGTCCTCGCTGAGCTAAAACCGATTGTTGAGAATCCCCGAATAAGGAAAATTAGTTACGATGGTAAGCGTGATATGATGGTGTTAGCCAATCACGGGGTAAAGTTAGAAAATCTAAATTTCGCTGTTATGATTGCTGCGCATCTCGTTGGTGAGAAAAATCTTGAACTCAAAGCACTTGCCTTTAACAGACTTGGTGTGGAAGCGATGTCTACTGAAGAGCTAGTTGGGACAGGTAAGAACCAAACTTCGCTGGCCACGTTGGGAGTAGAACAAGTAGCTGAATATAGTTGTGTAAGTATTGAGACTGTAAGGAAATTAAGGGATAATATGGAGTAGGAACTGAAGCAGCTAGAATTATGGACGCTTTTTAATGGGCTGGAGATGTCTCTGGTTCCAGTGTTGGTAGTTATGGAGAGGAATGGCATTGCTTTAGACGCTGACTTACTTGGCAAGCTTTCAGCTCAATTGGGTGAGCAAATAGCAAACCGAGAGGCGGAAATCTATGATTGTGTGGGGCACAGATTCAATATAAATTCGCCTCAGCAGCTAGCCAGAGTGCTTTTTGAGGAACTCAGGTTAACTCAACTTCGCAAGACAAAGACAGGATACTCCACTCAAGCATCGACTCTGGAGGCATTGAGGGGACTCCATCCTATAATTGCCCTTGTGCTGGAATATCGTCAGCTTAGCAAACTTAAGTCGACTTATGCCGATGCCTTGCCAGCGTTGATTAACGTTGAGACAGGTAGAGTGCATACCAGTTTTAATCAAACCGGTACCGCTACAGGACGGCTCTCTTCCAGTGAACCAAATTTGCAAAATATCCCGGTGAGGTGGGAAGCGGGTAGGATGATAAGGAGAGCCATTGTTGTCCCACTGGGATCGTATTTATTAAGTGGTGATTATTCCCAAATTGACCTCAGAGTGCTGGCACATCTTTCTAATGATCCAGGGCTTGTCTCTGCCTTTGTTAATGATGAAGATATCCATGCTGCAACCGCATGTAAACTCTTTGGCGTCTCACGGGATGAGGTGAATCCAGAAATGCGGAGGATGGCTAAGACAGTCAATTTCGGCGTTATTTATGGCATGAGTGATTATGGACTGGAACAGGCAACTGAACTCAGCAGAGAAGAAGCAGCCCAATTTATCTCGTCGTACTTTGAACGGTATCCTGGAGTAAGGAAGTATCTGGAAACTACCAAAGAGCAAGCCAGGGAGCTGGGCTATGTGCAAACATTGCTGGGAAGAAGGAGGTTCATACCTGAAATTAATTCCCCGAATCGGCAGGTGAGGGAGGCTGCAGAAAGAATGGCTGTAAATGCTCCAGTACAGGGGACTTCTGCAGACATCATTAAGATTGCCATGGTTAATGTACAACATGAGATTGAGAAGCGAAATCTAAGAAGTAAAATGTTGCTGCAAGTTCACGATGAGTTACTGTTTGAAGTGCCTGAGAGTGAAGTGAGTGCAGTGAAGGATATGGTGAAGGGAGTGATGT
>JAUWGN010000075.1 GCA_030606385.1 Dehalococcoidia bacterium | reverse complement strand
CACCTTCATTTGAGGATGCGGCTTCATCATGATTGCATAGACAGCGGCACCATGTGGAGGTTCCCAATCCGTTATGGGATAGGGACCCTCAAACTCAACCTCTCCCCACTTTATAATCACTACGACCACCTCCGCATCGTTTAATGTTCTTAACTACATCCCCAAAAGCAAAAAAACCACCAGTAGCCGCTATCAAACAACGATTCCAGTGCCCTTCTTTCACCCCCAACTCCCAACCTTATGTAGTTGGAACGAAAGCGTCTATGAATCGCATATTAGCTAATCGTGTCTGCCTGCCTTCATTCTATCATATCTTACTTCATACTCTGTCAATATTCCATTAGTTTCTTGGAGACGACCGGGGTAAGGACGGGTGGGGTCTGGCAACTCCATGTTGATTCCTCTTCAGAGACTGTGGTATCATGACTGCTTTGACAGGCTGGTTGCCTTTCATGAGTTTGGTGGTTAACCCGTGGAAGTGACCGGACCAGCTCAGTGGCAACTTTAGCCAATTCCGAATATGGAGGGACTATGAAAAATATCTCACCTGTGGACGAAGATTACAACCTCTGGGTACTGCTACACCAGACTACGGATGCGGCACTCAGGGCGAGACAGAAAGAACTTGATCAAGTCGGTATCTCAGTTGTAGAGGTCGGGGTTTTGGTGGTCATCCAGGCCATTGGTGAAAAGGCAACGCCTGCTGAGATTTCCCGGCGGATATTTAGAGAGCCCCACACGGTTTCCGCGCTTTTGAACAGGATGGAAAAGAAAGGGCTGCTGAGACAGACCCAAGATCTGGATAAAAGAAACCTGGTGCGGGTGAGTATAACGGAGAAGGGACGGCAAGCCTACGATAAGTCAACCAGAAGAAAGTCCATCTACAAGATAATATCTTCGCTGTCTAAAGAAGAGCGCCAGCAACTAAGGTCATGCCTGGAAAAATTACGGAATAAGGCGTTTAAAGAGCTTATAGTGGAGTACAAACCGCCACCTTTGCCACAGTATTAATCAGCACTGCTCCTGTAGCTGTAGGTGCTGTGCCAACATGGTATCACGACTACTTTGCAGGCTGGTTGCTTTTCAAGAGTTTGGTGGTTAACCCATGGAGGCTACAAGACCAGCAAACAAATCCTCCCAGCGAAGGCCACCCCATTTTTAATGAAATCTTAACAGCCACTTTATGGGCATTAAATCTAGGCCTCCTAAGATGAAAGCAAAAATGAAACTGGAGTCGATGGATTCAGAGATGCTGACCACTAGTGAGGCAGCTAGGCTATTGCGTGTTCATCCCAACACAATAAGACAGTGGTCCAATAAAAGGCTGCTTCATGCCTATCGCCTCGGGCCAAGAGGTGACCGCAGGTTCAAGCGAAAAGACATAGAACTCTTTATAACACTGGATAAGCTTTTGACGCGGTAGCTCCTTCACACAGAAAGGACTAACAATCTTTGTTCAAGCTATCCAAAAATCCCTGAAGGATAATAGCCGCAGCGGCTGGTTTTCGGTTCGTTAAACGCCTTGACACCTGCTGAGCAGAGCCTTAACATGAGCATACTGTTCTGATATGGCAAACTCTATCCTGGACATAAATGAAAGTCATGTGCAACGCGTCTTCGATTTTACTAACGAAGTCGTCGAAAAATATGCTAACCGCCTGGCAGGTACAGAGGCTTGCCGGAATGCTGCCAGCCGGATAAAAGAGGAATTCACCAAAAATTGTGACGCGGCCTCCGTGCGAATTGAAGATTTCACCGTCCACCCGAAGAGCTTTCTGAAATATATCCCCGCACTGGTCGTTCTTTATTTTATTTGCTCCACTCTATTATATCTCCAGTTCCCTTTGCCTGCGCTCATCGGTTACTCATTAGGAATCCTTGTATTCTATTGCCAATTCGTGCGCTATTGGGAAACATTTGACCCACTCTTTCCCAAAGCCGCCGGCTATAATGTTTTCGGCTCCATTGAGCCAGAGGGCGAGGTGAGGCAGCAAATCATCGTCAGCGGACATCATGACGCCGCCTACGTGTTTCAACTTATTGCCCACGCCCCAAAATACTATGCTAGATTTATCACTGCAGGGATAGCGTTTCTACTGCTTGGTTTCTTTGTTTCTTTGATAGAAACCGCGTTGGTAGTATTTCGCGGTTCTGTTCTTGAGTGGACACATCCCTGGCTGCCGTTGGTGCTGCTAGTGGGTGCCGTTTTTGTCCTTCCCCTGGCATTTTTTACAACCCGGCAGGTATCTCCGGCTGCAGGCGATAACATGATTGCCGTAGCAATTACCAATGAGACCGCAAAGCTTTTTCACGATGCTAAGCAAGCAGGTACAAACCCGCTGCGGCATACTCGCTTGATGATGGCATCTTTCGATGCTGAAGAAGCCGGGCTCCGTGGAGCACGCGCCTTTTGCAAAAAGCATAGGCCAGAATTACTCCATACGAAGACTTACGTCTTGAACATCGATACGCTTTACAAAGTCAAAGACCTCAACTTTCTCCACCGTGATCTGAATAATTCTGTGAAACTTTCCCATGAGATGGCACAGGAGTGCGTCGATGTTGCAAAATCATTGGGCTATGTTGCCCGGATTTCCAGTATGCCTTTTGGCGCCGGGAGCACAGATGCTGCTGAATTCGGCAAAATTGGAGTCGAGGCTACCAATATGGCCGCCATCAGCTTCGATATCAGTAAGTTCAGTGAAGGGTTGGTGTATCACACCCCGAATGATCTGACTAAATATATCGAACCAGAGGTGGTCAAGGCAGCTCTCAAAATTGCCCGGGACTATATACTCAAAAAGGATGGTGAATCCTGAATTTTCGCTTCTTGCAATGGACACTACTAACGAGGTCAGGTACTGGATCTTGCCTAGCTCTCTCGGGCACGGGGTCAGGCATATGGTCCTCGCCCTGGCGAGCTCGCTGAGGGCTCCAGCCTTGACTCATTGCAATTAGTCTGGGGACTTAACAAAATGGTCAACTGGTTCCTGGACATCGGGACCCTGGTGAATTACGTCCACTGTATTGTGATCTAGCCACAACTTAATGGAACTCCACTCCCCCGTCGATGTTCATAGCTTGACCGGTCATGTAGTCGCTGTCTTCCGATGCCAGGAAGGCAGCCAGGGGGGCAACGTCTTCGGCTTTCCCAAGCCTTTCGAGGAGAATTTCCGGAGACTTGAAAGTCTTCATGGAGCCTCTTACTACTTCCTCACTGTTGAAATATATGCCGGTAACATGGAAACCAGGGCAGATAGCGTTTACGGTTATGTCGGGAGCTAGCTCTTTAGCGAACACTTGAGTTACGGCTATCACTCCGAATTTGCTCGCTGAATAGGCACCTATGTGTGGTGTCGCCGTCTTACCAGCGATGGAGGCAACGTTTATTATCTTCCCCCTCAGGGAACCAAACTTCCTTTCCTGCTTCAGCATCCTTATGGCAGCAAACTTTGAACAAAGCCACACACCCTTGAGGTTTGTGTTCATAACGCGATCCCATTCTTCCTCGGTTTGCTCGATAAGAACATACGGTAAACCACTGATTCCGGCGTTGTTTACCATAATGTCTATTCTTCCCCACTCACTGTAGGCTCTTTCAAACATCGCTTCAACCTCGGCCGATACGCCGACATCAGCCCTTATCACCATAGCCTTTCTACCCAACTCCTCAATCCCCTTGGCTGTCTCGTTAGCCTCTTCCAGATTTATATCATCCACTACAATATCAGCCCCTTCCCTGGCATACCGTAAACTGATTGCCCTACCGATCCCGGAACCAGCCCCCGTCACCAGCGCTATTCTACCTGCTAGTCTCTGCTGCGAGAATTCCTTCAAGAACATACCTCCTTTGCCCGGGATTATCCGTGCGCCGCACTATCCCTGGCTCGTATAATAACGTCGAGTTTCAGAGTTTGCAACATGATAACTATGCGAACGCAACCTTGTGTAATGGGAAGTCAAAAACAATATCCCTATACCACCGGTATTCTAAGTTGCAGTGGTGTATCTCTGTCCGTGCGGAATGTAATTACAACTTTGGAGAGGGAAGCACTGCTAAGATAAGCAAAACCCTTGAACCCCAGTAATATGATACTATGGCCTTGTTGGAATGTTCCAAAGAAAATGGAAGCTAGATAGTCTAGTAGCACTGATATGGACAGAGCGAAATTTGAGACTCTCGTGGTGGAAGCCATTGATAATCTGCCTCTTGAGTTTCGCAATAAGCTTGAAAATGTTGATGTCATTGTAGATGACTGGCCAACGTCAAGACAGCTTAAGGAAGTGAAACTTAGCCATCGCAGCCAATTATTGGGGCTTTACCAGGGCGTGCCCCAAACTGAGCGTGGCAGAGGATATGGGCTGGTTCCGCCCGATAAAATAAGCATCTTTCAGAAGCCTATAGAGGGTCAGTGTCACTCTAATGAGGAGATCGGCGTGAAAATAACTGAAGTAGTGTGCCACGAGATAGCTCACCACTTTGGCATTGATGAGAAGACACTGCGCAGCATCGAGAATAAGAAGTACAGAAAACGAATTTAAGGAAGCAGCAAAAATTGCCCAGCGTTACTCGGCCTGGCCAGCTCCTGCCTGCCGGCATTCAAGTAGGGATCCTGGCAGGCAATGATTTTTGATATGGCTCAGTCCCTTACCTTAGACAACCCTAGATTTCTTCAATGCGCAGTGGAAATTTTGATAAAGGCTCACAGCCTCTATCTGTTATTATAATCGGATTTTCGTAGCGGAAACCAATATTTTCTTCGGGACATGCGTACTGCATCGCGCATATCACCATCTCACCGGCTTGATACACATGGTCAGGGTTTGTCCAGTACTCAAAAGGACCATCGTTCATGCCGATGCGCCACTCATCTCCCATCATTCCGATGCCATGTTCACAACCGGGGACCACAAACTCGATGAAGTCATGGTCCTCGGCGAATTCCAACATCTTATCAGCCAATGATGACGGCGTGGCCCCGGGGCCATAGGCTTTCAGGACAAGTTTCACCAAATCCACAAAGTTCTGGGCGTGCCACTTCTGTCGCTCAGTTGCGGGACTGAGCAGGTAATTATGCGTATGATCACCCAACCCAAGTTTAAACATGGCGTGAAGATCGACCATAAGAGGTTCACCTGCTTTCAGCTTTTTGCGGCTAGCGGGGGTGCAGGCACCCTGGGCTAATCCTGTCCGGTACCCGGAGGCGATCTCGTTTCCTCCAGTAAAACTCCATTCAAATTCACTGCCAGCTTTCCGCATAGCATAAGCGGCCAGTCCGGCGATTTCTGTTTCAGTCATCCCTTTCCACCCACCACCCTTAATAGCCTCGTATACAGCTTGATGACCGATGTCGACAATTCTGGATGCTTCTCGAAAACGGTTCATAGTCCCTTTATCCTTGATCAGCGATAACTTATCCACAATGTCATGGGCGTTTACTAACTCAACATCAGGAAGAGCTTCTACAAGTTTGTCATATTCATAATGGGTAAGGTTGCCCTCGGGAAGGTAATTTGACATTCCAGACTCGATACCGACCTTCCCCTTACCCTTATCGAGATATTCCAGGATTTTATTAGATAGTATGGTAATCTGATCCTGACCCCCTACAGGTCCGTATCCCAGGACATGCTCATCATCAAGCCACGAGTCGTGTCCTATCCTGTCCGCATCAATAAGGAAGGTAAAAGCCGTGGGAAGCCCCTTTTTGGGGATAACTATATAACTGCGCCATGGACAGAAAACATCTACCGTCCAGGATATAGTTCGCAGGCGAGAACCAAGGTAGACGTCAATTCCCCGTCCCTGCATCATCTCCTGAATACTCTTA
>JAUWGN010000099.1 GCA_030606385.1 Dehalococcoidia bacterium | reverse complement strand
GGAAAGCTATTCCAATACCTAGGCAGAGGGCAGCTAAAAGCACCATGGGAATGCACATGAGCATTGGTGCCTCCTTTACCTTTTGCAACTTCTCAGGCAAGCTGCCAAAAAAGATATACTTTTCAACCTTTAAAAAGGAAGCCATGGTTAATATACTTCCTACAGCAGCGATGGCGGCGAACCAGGGATAGCCAGCTTGTATCGCGGCAATGATAATGATAAGTTTACTCCAGAAGCCGTTGAATGGTGGAAAGCCACTGATGGAAAGAGAAGCTATGGCAGAGGTAATGCCAGTTACCGGCATCTTTTGATTTAACCCTCCTAATTCCTTTAGCTCCCTGGTCCCCGTTTGCATCTCAACTGAACCAGCGTCGAGGAAAAGCAATCCCTTGAACAAAGCATGGTTCACCAAGTGGAAAAGCCCCCCTAAGATTCCCAAAGGAGTGGCTATCCCTAAACCTAAAAGGATATAACCCATCTGGCTTATGCTATGGTAGGCTAGAAGCCTCTTGGAATCCCATTGCCCCAAAGCTAGAAAGACGCCCAGGAGTAAAGAGATTGAGCCAAACACCATTAAAATCCAAGAAATGGTTGTTGTCATTTCAAAGATGCAGAAGAAAACTCTTATCATCCCGTAAAGGCCGATTACTTTTATGAATACACCGGAAAGGATAGCAGAGACTGGTGAAGGGGCAGTGGAGTGAGCATCAGGTAGCCAGGCATGAAACGGCATATAGGCAGCTTTTAATCCTAGACCGCAAAGGAGCAGTATAGCGGAGAAAAGCAGTATCGGAGTTAATCCCTGTCCCGCTAAAATCCCGTGCAACTCCACTATGTTCAAAGAGCCTGTCATACGGTAAAGGAAAGCTATGCCGGGTAAGATGCATAAAGTGCCCACAGTGCCCATAATCTGGTATTTGAAGGATGCCTCGAGGTATTCACGTTCCACTCCAAAAGCGACTAAGGCATAGCAAGCAACGGCAGCTATTTCTATGCCTATGTATAAGTTGACCAGATCCGCTGCCAGAAGCACGATGTTCATCCCGGCAATCATTAACATAAGAAGAATGTAATATCTTGGTTTTGATGTATACCTCTCCATGTAATTTACGGAGTATAGAGAAGCAGCAAGACAAATAACGCTGATGGCAATCAGCATAAGCAGGCTTAAACTATCTATGCTGAAGTGGATTCCTAAGGAAGAACTATGCCCCCAATCGTAAGAGATTATTTCTCCTTTCATGACTGTGGGGACAAGGGCTAAGGAGAGAACGAGTAAAGCGGCGTTTGCCACATTGGTGAAAACATCGCCGCTCCTCTCCCAAACACGGCAGAAAACAGCTATGATTGCCGCTGCTGCCAGCGGAATAATCACGAACAAAAGAGGAAAGATGCTCATCCTTTGAGCCTCCTTATCTCTGAGATATCAAAAGTGCCATATTTTTCATGTAGACGAACCGCTGTCACTATCATCAGAGACATTACCGCAAGCCCACCTATCATGGTTATAAGACCAATAGTTTGAAACAAACCTCCGACTTCACCTGCAGCATAACCCAGAATCAGCAGGAGAAGCGCTACCGACTGCACCATCAAAAAAATGCCGATGATGATTTTTATTAAATTCTTCTTTGCTACCACACCATAAATTCCTGTTAGGAAAAGGATGGCGCAGAGGACATATACTGGCATCATTTCTCCCTCCTTCCCACCTTTCTAATAACAGCCCAAATACCCGCTGCAGCCGCTAAAAGAACCAGTACTTCCCTCAGGATGCTCAGTCCTGCTGGACCTTCAATTGGAGCTGGTGGTGGTCCAAGCTCAGCAATCCCTAATCTGGGGAAAACAACTAGGAAGCAAACTATCACAAACACCGCCACCGAGATTAATATAAAGATGTCGTTAGGCTCGGGTCTTATCCTGATAGTAATATCTTCGCCAGTAGTCTGCTTTAATGCCCAGAAAAGCAGAGGTATCAAGATGCTAAAGGCAATGATACCCCCAACGCCCACCTCTAAAGAACCAAAAACGAAGGAGGCAATGATAAAGAAAAGCCCCGCTGCAGCAAGTGAGATAACAGATGTCCTTAGCTTTTTTACCTCAAGGGCAACAAAGCCGGTTACTATTATCAAACCTAGAAGAATCTCAATACCTATCATGTTCTTTCTCTATCCTATGCTAGCCGTCACAATAAACAGGATAATCAGCCCCCAAAGACACCAGGAAACGTAGTTTGCCAGGCGACCATTATGCAGTAGCTTTAGAACTTCGCTTATAGGGAAAACATGCTTTCCATATGAGTAAATGTCGAATGCCGCTGCCTCACCTTTATCATATGCCCATTTAAGCCCTCTTAGATTCCTGATGGTATCGTAGAACTCCGTGCCCAAAACTCTGGTATCACGGAGCCCTGTTAACCGCCCCGGGGCATGGCTTAACGAGTCTGTTGTCCCCTCACCGGTTGTCTCTCCGCCGATGTAAACAGGGGCAACCCGGGCAACCCTGATGCGCCCGGCAAGGTAAATAAGGCCACCAATAGCTAAGGCGACAAGGAGCAAAATGGTGCCCAAAGTGGGGCTCCAGATACCAGTCCAGGAAATTGCCGCCGGGAACGCAGGAAAGCTTATGCCTACAACTGGACCGATGAAGTAAACCAGGGGAAGCTGGGCGAAGATTCCAAAGACCACGCAGAGGGCTGCTAAAGCTACCATAGGAAATGTCATGGAGTGTTCTACTTCCTTCACCTCTCCCAAGTCCCTGGGCTTATCGCCCAAAAATACAGAGTGTCCTACCTTGATGAAGGAGGCTAAAGTCAGTGCGCTTCCAAACATGGCGGCAACCAGAAATATCCAGTATTGTGCTGCCCCTGCTTCTATGATGCCCTGATAAACCATCCATTTGGAGACAAAACCGTTTAACGGTGGTACTCCAGAAATGGATAGCGCGGCGATAAAGAAGGCAACCATGGTAAAGGGCATCATCCTGCCCAGACCACCAAGTTTTGCTAGATCCATTGTCCCCGTTCTGCGCTCTACAGAGCCAGCGGTTAGGAAGAGGCAGCTCTTATAAATGGCATGGTTCAGCATGTGAAATATTGCTCCGGCAATTCCTATGGGTGTCCCGGTGCCAATACCCAGAACCATATAGCCCACCTGTGATACGGCATGGAAGGAGAGCAGTTTTCTCAAATCATGCTGAATCATGGCCATCATCACAGCAGCGATTATAGTTACTACTCCGATGATCATGAGGAGAAGGCTCATGGAGAAATTCAACTCAAAGAAGTCCAGAACTATTCGGGACAGCAGATAAATACCCAACAGTTTATCCAGCGAAGCGGGAAGGAAAGCCATGACCGATGCCGGTGAGGCTTCAGCCATCTGAGGTATCCAGCTATGCACAGGCATAGCACCAGCTTTGGCAATAGCGCCAATCATTATCAACACAAATGCCGAAATCGCCATGGCGCCATGCAAAGGTATGCTCACCTCGCTCAAGGTAAGTGAGCCACTGAGATACCACAAAAAGCCAACACCCAGAATCAGGGCGAGGTCAGCACCTCCTAAAATCATCATGTTTTTGTTAGCGGCATCGAAAACCTTTTCCGGTGAGGCATCCCGAGAGCCTATGGTGGTGAACAAGAACAGCGTTACCAAGATTATTCCCCAGAAGCCAAGGAAAGGCAGGAAGTTGTCGGAGAGCAAAGCTCCATTTGCTGCCCCTACAGTGAGAAGAATGTAAGGGTAATATTCTTGTAGCCTTCCCCTTCCCTCCATATATTTCATGGAGTAAAGTGAGATAAGAAAGCCGAAAAGGGAGACAAACATAATGAGGAAGGAGCTAAAGTGGTAGGAATAAAAATCAAGAAATTTAACCGGGGCAAATCCAAGCTCTGCGGTTTGGAACCGCATCTCAGGGCTGAAAAAAATCAAAACGGCGATTACTAAAGTGGCTAACGTTACTACGGCAGTAAAGCCTTCCCTCAGCCACTTTGTCCTATCAGGGATAGCGAAACAAAGGGCACCGGCAATTATGGGGAGAAACACCGCCCAAAGAAGCATACTAGAGTTCATTCCAGCAATTTACTCCCTGAGTATCCTTTAAATTTGTTCCTAATTCGTTCCGTTTTCTCCCAAGAGAGCTTAAGGAGATCCTTCTCAGTTAAGGTTCTCTCCCTCGCTCCATCATCAATTTTTATCATTCGGTTAGTGCAGCAATAGCAGGGGTCAACAGAGGCTAAGATGATGATGATGTCAGCCACCCTTTCACCAATAAATCGGGATCTAAAGCAAGGAATATTGACATAACTCGGGGCTCGAATCTTAAGTCTAGCCGGGCAATTGGTTCCATCAGAGCGGACATAGTGAAAGCATTCTCCTCTGGGCGCTTCCTCAACACCTATTCCCTCTCCTGGCGGTATCTCAGGAACCTCAACTGCGATAAGTCCCTGGGGCATCTTCTCCACACATTGCCTTATAATCTTGATTGACTCCAATATCTCAAGAAGTCTTACCACTGCCATAGCCAGGACATCACCATCCTGTTGAACAATCACCTTCCAGTCCACCCTATCATAGGCAGCGTAGGGATAATCGCGGCGGATATCTACATCAATTCCAGCACTCCGAGCCACAGGACCGACGGTACACCATTTGATAGCATCCTCCTCGCTTAACTTCCCCACACCTTTGAGCCTGGCAAGAAGCACAGGGTCATCCAATACGGCACCGATG
>JAUWGN010000101.1 GCA_030606385.1 Dehalococcoidia bacterium | reverse complement strand
ATGGAATCTATATTCCTACTCTTTGTTATCATGAAAACTTAGAGCCTTATGGAGCTTGCCGGCTATGCTGTGTGGAAGTCCTCAAGGGAGGTCGCTCGCAAATAGTTGCTTCTTGCCTTTATCCTGTGGAAGAAGGACTTAAGGTTAAAACGAGCTCACCTCGTGTTATAAACAACCGTAAAATGATAATGGAATTGCTCCTGGCCCGGTGTTCTCAAAATGAGGTGATAAGGAAACTGGCTTCGGAAATGGGTGTTGAGCAGCTACCATTTAAGTCGGAATATTTGGAAGATAAGGATTGCATTCTTTGTGGTCTGTGTGTCAGGACTTGCGAGGAGATTGTGGGCAGAAGTGCTATCAGCCTCGTCAATCGTGGAATAAATAGACAGGTAGCTCCACCCTTCCTCGAACCCTCTGCAGATTGTATTGGCTGTGGCTCCTGCGCCTATGTTTGTCCCACTGGAGCGATAAAGATGGATGATAAAAATGGCACGCGAGAGGTATATGCACGCAACTGGAAGAAGGAATTTAAGTTGAAGAAATGCAAGGCGTGCGGCAATTACTGGGCTCCTGAAGAACAGTTAGAGTATATTAGGAAGAAGTTGAATCTACCTGCAGACTTTTTTGATGTCTGTCCTAACTGCAAATAAGCTATTCTGGTTTTACCAAAACTGCTAAAATATAATTCCTGTCGGCGGGGTGTGGCGCAGTGGCTAGCGCGCATGGTTTGGGACCATGAGGTCGGAGGTTCAAATCCTCTCACCCCGACTTTACATAAAATAAAATTAAATAAGGAGGTTTAAAGAATGGAAGAGGTTGTGATAGTTGATTACCTGAGGACACCATTTTCAAGGTCGAGGCCCGCAGAGCCAGAGAGAGACGTGTTTAATAGCGAAAACATGCCTGCATTGACTGGCAGGTTGATAAAGAAAATAATCGAGCGGACAAAGATCAATCCCGAGGAAATTGGTGATGTGCTTACCGGATGCACCATGCAAATGGCGGAGCAGTGGCTCTACGGTGGAAGGTCAGTAGCCATACTAGCTGATTTGCCCATAAATGTCCCTGCACAAGGGATAGACCGTGTTTGCTGCTCCGGAATGTCTGCTATGCACACTGGGGTGATGGAAATTACACAGGGTTATGCTGACATTGTTTTTGCCTGTGGTATAGAGCACATGACTCATCTCTCTATGGACCCCACCACAAACCCACATATAGGTTTCAGTCCAACACTGATGGAGCCACATTACTCAGCAAAGTATGATCTTCCCACAGCGATAAACATGGGACTTACAGCAGAAAAGTTATTTGCAGAATGCAAAGACGAGATAGGATTAACCAGAGAGGACATGGATAAATGGGCTGTTAGAAGCCATAATCTGGCTGAAAAGGCCCTGGATGAAGGGTACTTCAAGGATGAGCTAATGCCTGTTGAGGTAACGCTTGCTGACGGCAGCAAAAAGGTTATAGATTCGGACCAGGCGATAAGAAAGGGTGCAACTCTCGAAGCTACTGCATCTCTAAATCCATCCTTTAAGCCAGATGGGGTTATCACACCGGGGAATTCTTCGCCGTTGAATGCTGGAGCGGTGGCGATGCTTCTGATGTCCAGAAAAAAGGCGGAGGAACATGGGCTTAAGCCCATGGCCAAAATTGTGTCTATGGGCTGGGCTGGAGTTGAGCCCAGCCTCATGGGCAAGGGTCCTGTTCCAGCTAGCCAGAAAGCGTTGAAAATGGCTGGAATGGAGGTTAAGGATATCGATTACTGGGAGATTAATGAGGCTTTCACCGTGGTGACACTGTATGCCATAAAGAAACTGGGTATCGACCCAGATAAGGTGAACATAAAAGGTGGTGCCACTGCAATAGGACATCCGTTAGCTGCTTCAGGCCCAAGGCTTACCGGCACTATGGCACGTATCTTGAAGGAGAAAAATGCCAGGTACGGATGTGCCACCCTTTGCGGAGGTGGTGGACAAGGAGCAACAACGATAATCGAGCGAGAAAAGTAACCAAGGTTAAAGACCTAATTGCTGGGCAATAATCTCGCGATGGAAATCGCCTTCGCCAAAGGCGAGCTCCATTGCTTTCGCTCTGCGGAAATAGAGCTCCATGTCATAATCTGTAAATAGTCCTATTCCAGCGTGAATTTGGTGACCACTGAGGCAGACTCTTCTTGAAGCCTCGCCGGTCCAGGCTTTTGCCATGGAGATCTCCATCGAGGCTGCCAGGCCTTGGCTTACTTTCCAGGCCGCCTGGTAAGTTAAAAATCTGGCGCCATCGATATCCATAAGCATATCAGCACACTTATGCTGAATAACCTGAAAGCTGCCGATTGGGCGTTCAAATTGTATCCTTTCGTTAGCATAGCTGACAGTCATTTCCAGAACCCGTTGCAAGCTACCGACTTCGTAACCACACCAGGCTAAAGCGCTCCATTCTTCTATCTGTTTGATTATCTTCCATCCATCACCAACTTTCCCCAGAACATTTGCCGTAGGCACTTTTACATCATCAAATACCACTTCAAACTGTTTATCTGAAGCAATGGTCTTAAGCACGGTAAGATTTATCCCCGGGCTCTTAGCAGGGACTAGAAATAGGGTTATTCCTTCCTCTGCCCTGGCGACACAGATTATCCAATCAGCCACATAAGCGTAAGGAACAAACAATTTAGTGCCACTTATACTGTAATTAGTAAATTGATGCTGGGCTTTCGCCTCGGTGCCACTTTCATCAAAACGCGTGCTGGGCTCAGTAAGAGCCAAAGTCATGATAAGTTCACCACTTGCTATCTCAGGCAGGAAGTTACCTTTCTGTTCCTCTGTTCCGTGGTGGAAAATTGGCAGCCCCGAAGAAACCACTGTGGGAATGAAAGGGCCAGGCACCAAAGCCCTTCCCATCTCTCCGAGGAGAATGATTAAGTCAACGAAATTACCACTCATACCGCTATATTCTTCGGGAAAGACAAGTCCCATCCACCCCAACTCAGCCATTTTCCTCCATAATTCCGGGGAGTAGCCCTTCTCACCCTGTTCCATCTCACGGACAAGACTTCTGGGGCATTCTTGTTCCAAGAAATCCCGCGCCGTCTTTTTCAGCATCTCTTGCTCTTCAGAAAGGTCTAAATTCATTTCTCCTCCCTCATTTAACTAGCTTGGGAGATTATCTTCTTTTTAACCCCAATCCCCGTTGAGCGATAACGTTTCTCAGTATCTCTGAGGTTCCTCTCATAATAAGCTCCGTAAGGGACTGGCGATATATGAATTCGAACATGCCATTAAGCACATTCCACTTTGAATCTCTTTGCAGTTGGCCCCGAAGGCCAAAAATGTTAACCACGGTGTTTGCTAACCTTTGTTCTGTCTCAGTGATAAAAATCTTCGCTGCATTTGCCTCGTATACCGGGATAATCCCCTTGCTTTGTGCTGAAACTACGTTTAAAGTAAAAAGTTTGCAAACTTCTAATTCGATAGCCAACTGAGCAATTTTTTGCCTGATTACCGGGTCACTACCTTTACCGCTTTCCTTAATATACTCGAGAAGCTGTTCAAATAACCTCTGATATGCCCCAACAGGGGTAACTCTCTCATAAGCTAATGCTTCCATTATGTAGTAGAACCCCATTCCTGGTTCCCCGACTAGAGAACTCTTGGGCACCTTAACGTCATCGTAAAATACGTCGTTTGTCCTTTCTCCCGAGAATGTCATCAGTGGCGTTATGGATATTCCCGGCGTTTTAAGGTCAACAATAAATAGTGAGATGCCTCTATACTTTGGTCCCTCTGAGCTTGTTCTTGCAGCAAGCCAGTGATATTGAGCAAAGTGACACCGCGTGTTGAACGTTTTCTGCCCATTGAGCAAGTAGTAATCACCTTTATCTTCAGCACGAAGCTGTAGATTAGCAAGGTCAGAGCCAGCTTGTGGTTCGCTATAGCCCAGGCAAAATTCAATTTCCCCCCTGGCTATCCTTGGCAAATAAAAGTCCTTCTGTTCTTCAGTGCCACATTTGAGAATGACCGGACCGGCCATCGCTGTTCCAATACAAGCATAAAGCCCTATCCAGTAGGACATCTCTTCCTGAATGATGCAATAGTAAACATAGGGGAGGTCTAATCCGCCGTATTTCTTAGGCCACGTTGGAGTAAGCCAATGTTTCTCACCAAGTTTTCTCAATAATGCCCAGGTCTTCGGCCCAAATCCTTCGCCACCATGCCATTCTTCCATAAATCCAGCGCATAACTCTGGCTCGGATTGGAAAAATTGGTGAACCTCCTGCTTGAATTTCTTTTCCTCGGGTGAAAATTCGAAGTCCACTAGTTTGCCTCCTCGAAAAGAATAACAGCGAAGTTTAGCTCAATAAGAAGCGCTTATCAAGCGTAAATATGATATAGTAATCGCTGAGGTATCAAGGCCTGAGGGTGGTGCATGAAGTGAGACGGGGTTACTTCATATTATTAACAGTCGGGTTACTGATTTTATTTGGCTGTGCTCAGCAGGGATGTGGGCTACTCCATGGTGAGGAAGCCGAGATGACTTATCAAGGTCAGTGTTTTTGGTCCGCAGAGAAATTCTCAGGGCTTTCGGAGGATAATTTAATGGAATTGTTCAACCAAACATATGATGTGGATGCTGGGGATTTCAATTTTAGCTTTAATGAACCAAGCTACTCTACCGTAACCGAGTGCCATGTTTAT